>JBIILF010000029.1:0-7589 GCA_044232785.1 Candidatus Planktophila sp.
CGAACAAGTGCGTTGAACTTCTCGCGGCGCTCGCCTTCTTGCGCCTGGCGAACTGCACCAGTTACGACATCGCCCTTGCGTAAACCAAAGCGACGTACTTGCTGCAGGGAGATGTAAACATCGTTCGGGCTAGGTAAGTAACCACTGGTGCGAATAAATGCATAACTTTCCATGATGTCTGCGATGCCGCCAACTGGAAGCAATACATCATCTTCAGAAATTACGATTTCGCGCTCTTCGCGGCCACCACGTTCGGAACGATCGCGACCCTGACGATTACGGTCGCGGCCTTGACGATCGCGGCCACGGTCATTGCGATCACGGTTTGGGCGGTTTGAATTCGAATTTGAATCATTTGAGTTGCTAGATGAATTGTCATCACCCTCATCATCGCCGTCGTCATCTGCTGAGTTGGCGTTTGAATTGCTTGAATTATCTTTATTGCCACGCTTCTTGGCATTGCGGGCTTCGCGACGGGCTTCGCGCTCAGCTTTTGCAGCTTCGCGGTTGGCTGCTTGTAGATCAGCGATTGCAGTTACAAGCGCATCCTTTTTTAGCTTTGCGGCGCCATCAATTCCCAGTTGGGTGGCAACTTCCTTAAGTTTCGGAAGGGTCATCGCAGATAACTCGGGGCTACTTGAACGTACTGGAGTTACTTCAGGTGTATCGGTCATTTGATTCTTTTCAGTTATGGCTCATGGCTTAAAAGATTCTTAGGATATTTACATATCTGCATCGATATTTAAGGCGAAAGCCGGTGGTATTTTTTAGATTATCTTCAGGTGTTACAGGCAGATCGCCTAAGAAGATGTCAGAACGGTAGCACTCCCGCAGCCGAAATCGCAACTTCTGCTACGCGGAATTTAGCCCCTGCCGCATGAGTTAGCTCGGCCACTTCAGTGGCTCCACCAGTGTGTAAAACCAACACAGTTGGGCCAGCGCCAGAGATAAAGGCGGCAACCCCTGCACTTCGGAACTTAGTTAATAACGCGTATGAAGCAGGCATTGCTTCTTGGCGATATGACTGATGTAAGAAATCTTGAGTTGAAATAAACAATAAATCTGGGCGCAGTGTTAATGCGTGAACTAAGAGCGCAGTATTAGTCGAGTTGTTTACCGCATCGCGATATGGAATTGATTCGGGTAATAGTTTACGTGCTTTCGCAGTAGAAACTGCAGTTTCTGGAATAAACGCAATCGCTGAAATTCGGTGATCGACTGAAAGTGAAATTGCTTGCGCAACTAATTTTCCATGTTGTTCTTCTTGCCAAGCCACAGTTGCGCCACCATAAATTGCTGCTGCCACATTATCTGGATGGCCCTCAAGTTTTGTTGCCAACTGCAACATCGCTTCATTACTTAATTTTTCTTCGCCACCCAGAACCAGTGAACGCGCAAGAGCTAATCCACCAACGATGGCGCTCGCAGATGAACCGAGACCGCGACCATGAGGAATAACATTTTTTGCACGTATTGCGATACCGCGAGGGCGACCACCTAAGTGATCAAAGCCTGCGAATATTGCTTTAACTAATAAATTCTTTTCATCACGCGGCAGATTGTCAGCGCCTTCGCCAATGACATCAATATCTAAACCAGGCTCATCGATAACACGTGCGATGTATTTATCGTGCATCTGTAGTGCTAAGCCAAGTGAATCAAAGCCCGGTCCTAAGTTCGCGCTAGTTGCTGGAACTTGAATCTGACTTGGGGTTGCGCGGAAAGTTGGTTTCGCCATTTTTACAATCCCAGTCTCATAGACCGAGCGCTTTAGCGGCAGCTTTAGCGTTGACCGGAACAATCTTTGGCTTTGTGGCACCTTCCAGAGCCCATTGGACATCTTTTAAGCCATGACCAGTAACAGTGATGACAATTTTCTTACCGGTTGGCAACTTCTTCGCCTTTTTATATTTAAGCAAACCAGCTAAGCCAGCAGCGCTAGATGGCTCAACAAAGATGCCTTCTTTTGCCGCAATTAAGCGGTAAGCAGCCAATATTTCGCGATCTGTAACGGAATCAATTACTCCGCCCGATGAATCGCGGGCCTCGATTGCTTGCGCCCAGGAGGCTGGGTTACCAATGCGAATTGCAGTGGCAATTGTTTCAGGGTTAGTAATAATTTTATTCTTAACAATTGGCGCAGACCCGGCTGCTTGGAATCCCCACATTTGTGGCAACTTAGAAGAGATGCGATCTTGATTGTATTCGCGATAACCCTTCCAGTAAGCAGTGATGTTTCCGGCATTACCAACTGGCAGTACGTGCATGTCTGGTGCATCGCCAAGTAGATCTACCACTTCGAAAGCGCCAGTCTTTTGACCTTCAATGCGGAACGGGTTAACTGAGTTAACTAGCGCAACTGGATAATCAGTTGCGAGATCGCGAGCCAAAGTTAAACAATCATCAAAGTTGCCATTTACTTGCAAGATTGTTGAATCGTGCGCGATTGCTTGCGCTAACTTGCCCATTGCAATTTTGCCATTTGGAATTAACACAACTGGTCGCATGCCAGCTTTAACTGCGTAGGCCGCAGCACTTGCTGAAGTGTTTCCAGTTGAGGCACATATAACTGCCTTGGCGCCATCTTCGGCAGCTTTAGAAATCGCCATTGTCATACCGCGATCTTTAAAGGAACCAGTTGGGTTAGTGCCTTCGAATTTAATCCAGACATCATTGCCGAGTAGTTCAGATAAATAGCAGGCATAAATAAGTGGAGTGCCACCTTCGCGCAACGAAACAATTGGAGTCTTTGCCGAAACTGGCAAGCGGTGACGATATTCCTCAATAACTCCACGCCATTGGTGTGCGCCAGCAGAGTTAGTTGTTTTGTTTCCAAATAAACCCATTACGCACCAACGCCTTCGACTCGAATTACGCTCTCAACATTTTTTACAATATCCATAGCCTTTAACGCTTCGACAGTGGCATCTAAATTATCTTCAGTAGCCGCATGTGTTACGACAATTAGTTCGGCATCTACGCCCATGCCTGATTGACGAACACCTTGAATTGAGACACCTTGATTGGCAAAAACAGTGGCAATGCTCGCTAAAACACCTGATTTATCAGCTACCCAGAGACGAATTAAGAATTGGGATTTCACATCACCAATCGGTGCAATATCTAAATCTGCGTAATCGCTCTCGCCATATCCAACAGTTGAATAAGCGCGGTGACGAGTAACGGCAACGAGATCACCAAGAATGGCTGATGCAGTTGGCGCACCACCTGCACCGCGACCGTAGAACATCAACTGACCAGCAGCTTCAGATTCTACGTAAACGGCATTAAACGCATCGCGCACATTTGCTAGTGGATGAGTAAGCGGCAACATCACTGGGTGCACTCGAACCGAAATTTCATCTTTAACAGTTAGCTCGGCGATCGCAAGCAATTTAATTACTGAGTTCATAACTTTGGCAGCCGCAATATCATCAGCACTGATATTTGAAATACCTTCGCAATAGACTTCATCAATTGTCACAGTGCTATGGAAAGCCAAACTTGCTAATAGCGCAGCTTTAGCAGCAGCATCGTGACCTTCGACATCGGCTGTTGGATCAGCTTCTGCAAAACCTAGTTTTTGCGCTTCAGCTAAAACATCGGCGAATTGACGGCCTTCTTCATGCATCTTGGTCAAGATGTAGTTAGTTGTTCCGTTAACAATTCCCATTACGCGAGTGATCTGATCGCCCGCAAGTGACTCGCGCATCGAACGAATAATCGGAATCGCACCAGCGACGGCTGCTTCGTAATAAAGATCTACGCCAGCTGCATCGGCGGCATTAAAAAGTTCGTGACCATGTGTTGCAAGTAGCGCTTTGTTGGCAGTGATGACCGATTTCTTATTGGCAATTGCCGCCAAGATTAATTCGCGAGCCGGTTCGATCCCGCCCAGTGCTTCAATGACAATATTGATTTCCGGATCATTTACAACTGACATCAAATCAGTAGTTAGTAACGCTGTGGGAATTCCGTCACGAGGACTGGCAGTGCGAACGCCGATTTTCTTTAAGACTAGCTCGGCACCTGAGCGCTTAGAAAGTTCTTCTTGATCAGATTGGAGCAGGCGAGCAACTTGACTGCCGACAACACCGCAGCCAAGCATGCCGATCGAGATGGTCTTAAGTTCGCTGCTCATTGGACAATTCTTTCATAGAAGGGGTGATGCGCGTTAAATATCGAGGTTTAGTAGATCGGCTTCAGTCTCACGGCGCACAATTACGCGGGCTTTTCCATCTTTAACTGCAATAACTGGTGGTTTTGGTACATGATTGTAATTGCTCGCCATTGAGCGGCCATATGCGCCTGTAGCTGGAACTGCGATCAAATCATTTGGCGCAATATCGCCAGGCAATTCAATTTCGCTGATAACAATATCGCCAGTTTCGCAATGCTTACCGACTAAGCGCGAACTGCAATTGGCACTTTGTGATTTGCGATTTGCCAATACTGCAAAATATTCCGCATCGTAAAGTGCTGGGCGAGCGTTATCGCTCATGCCGCCATCAATCGAAATATATTTACGAATTTTGCCACTTTCTAAAGTCACATCTTTAGTTGTGCCAACTTCATAAAGCGTAAACATAGTTGGGCCAACAATTGCGCGACCTGGCTCAATTGAAATTCGCGGCACCGCCAAATTCGCAGCAGCACATGCGGCCTTAACCGTTTTAGCTAAAGCTGGAATTACATCTGCTGGTGCAACCGTTACTTCGCCAGGCAAATAGGCAATTGCATAACCGCCACCCAAGTCGAGTTCAGGTAACTCGCTACCAAATGCATCGCGATACTTTGCTAATAGTGCGATCAAACGCTCGGCTGCTAATTCAAAAGATTCGACGCCAAAAATCTGTGAACCAACATGAGAATGGAAACCACGCAATTCAATCGATGGGTGTTTGTGGACTGCTTCGATCGCTGCCCACGCAGCACCGCTAGCAATTGAGAAACCAAATTTCACATCTTCGTGCGCAGTAGAAATAGATTCGTGAGTGTGGGCTTGAATACCTGGAGTTAAGCGCAGGTAAACCCGTTGTACTTTGCCAAACTTAGTTGCAGCTGCAGCAACGCGCTCAATTTCGTGTAGTGAGTCCATCACGATCGTGCCAACACCAACTTCGACAGCTCGCTCAATTTCACTTAGCGATTTATTATTGCCATGGACCTCTATTTTGGCTGGGTTTATGCCACCAGCTAGCGCCACTGCTAATTCGCCTGAAGTACAGACATCAATGCCAATACCAAGGGTGGTTATCCAGCGAGCAACTTCAGTACAAATAAAGGCTTTAGCTGCGTAATAGACCGTGCCCGCTTGATCGCCAAAATTTTCATTAAGTGAATTATTCCAAGCGAGTGCGCGATTGCGAAAATCAGCTTCATCCAAGATAAATGCTGGAGTGCCAAATTCTTTCGCCAGCGACGTTACTGAAATTCCACTAATGCTTAATTCGTTGGATACGCGATCAACATTTTCTGACCACATCTGCTCATTAATATTTGTCATAACTACATCCGCTCCGGCGCGCTAACGCCAAGTAGTTCTAAACCGTTCTTTAAAGTTTGTTTAGTTGCAGCGCAAAGTGCAGCACGTGCCGAGTGAACTGCAGCTGCCGGTTCGTCACCAAGTGGCAAGACGCGACAGTCGGCATAGAAGCCGTGGTAAACACCAGCAAGTTCTTCGAGATAACGAGCAACACGATGTGGTTCGCGCAATTCAGCAGCGCTTGCAACAATGCGCGGGAATTGAGCAAGTGAACCGAGAAGTTCATTTTCGCGATCATGAGTTAACTGAGCGGGATCAAAATCAGCGAGTGCACTTGAGATATTTAATTCACCCGCATTACGCAGAACACCAGCGATTCGGGCGTGTGCATATTGCACGTAGTAAACCGGATTCTCATTGGTATTAGATTTCAAGATATCTACATCGAGCACCATCGGAGTCTCAACTGGATAACGAATCAAGGTATAGCGCGCAGCATCTACGCCAACTTTTTCAACCAACTCTTCTAGTGTGATGATGGTGCCGGCTCGCTTAGAAAGTTTTACTTCCTCGCCACCTTCCATAATCTTTACCAGCTGACCAATCAGCACATGCACGTTGTATTCAGGGTCATCTCCGGCGCAAGCAGCTGTGGCTTTTAGGCGCCCAACGTAGCCGTGGTGGTCTGCGCCCAACATATAGATACAGATATCAAAACCACGTTCGCGCTTATTAATATAATAGGCGGTATCTGAAGAGAAATAGGTATACGAGCCATCGCTTTTAATTAGTACGCGATCTTTGTCGTCACCGTAATCAGTAGTACGCAGCCAGGTCGCATCTTCGAGTTCAAAAACGTGACCCTGCTTGCGCAATTTATCCATGCCATGTTCAACTGCGCCGCTTTCGTGCAGAGTGCGCTCGGAGAACCAAACATCAAAATGAGTGCGGAATGTTTCGAGCACTCCTTGTTGTTGAGCAAGTTGCATTTTGTATGCACGTTCGCGGAATTCAGTAGTGCGCGCTTCGCCAGCTAAATCTAAAATACTTTTATCTCGTGCGACTAAATCTTTAGCTAAGTCACCAATGTATTCACCTTGATAACCATTTTCCGGAATCGGCAACCCAAGTGCCGCTGCTTCGACAGATGCGCCAAATAAATCCATTTGGTTGCCGCGATCGTTGATATAAAATTCTTGCGTTACTTTCGCCCCAGCTGCTGATAAAACGCGACCAAGTGCATCGCCAACAGCTGCCCAGCGAGTGTGACCTAAATGCAATGGGCCAGTTGGATTTGCGCTAATAAATTCGAGGTTGATGCTGACGCCAGTAAGTGAATTACCATGACCGTACTTATCGCCGGCAATTAAAATGGTGCGCACTAACTCGGCTTGGCTTGCTCGATTTAAAGTGATGTTAATAAAACCTGGGCCCGCAATATCCACTGAAGTAATTGCATCAAGTGCCGTTAAGTCGGCCGCAATAATTTTGGCAACTTCTTGTGGGGTAATTCCAGCCGCCTTAGCTAATTGCAACGCAATCGAAGTTGCATAGTCACCATGGTCGCGATTCTTAGGACGTTCCAGCCGAACATTTGCTGGAACTTCACCGGCAAAAGCCCCACGAGTAATTGCCTGCGCAACTACGTCCAAAATGTGCGCCTCAAGGGCGGTTTGTGCATCTTGGGTGGATTCGGCCGAATCCGTTACTTGTGGGCTCACCGCGCAAGGTTACCGTTACACCTATCTATCTCGCTTCTATCCATTGGTTATCCCTATTTAGGCGCTGATTTTCCTAAATGAAAGCCCTTTCATCGGCTTGAAACTGAAGTTAACAGTTATCAAATTGTTAGCGACCAAGTGGCAATTGTCCGATTTTCCCTAGTGACCTTTTGGACAATCCCCACTAGCGTGAGATCAGGTTTCATCCTCATCTGGCTGAAAAAAGTTTCACCAGGGATGTGCCACCTTTCGAAAGGTTCCAATCTATGTCAAAGCGCCGTATTGCGATCACTGCAGTTATTGCTGCAGTTGCAATCGCACTAACAGGTTGTTCAAAGAGCGACGATGCCGCAGCTGGTTTCGTTGGTGTAATTCTTCCTGAT
>JBIILF010000030.1:0-7220 GCA_044232785.1 Candidatus Planktophila sp.
AGCTGTAAGCATGGCTCGTGCTGCTGGATTTAAATCAATTAGCGTTGATTTGATTTATGGAACACCTGGTGAGTCATTAGATGATTGGCGCGAAACCGTTGAGGCAGCCCTTGCTCTAGATATTGACCACATAAGTGCTTATGCGCTAATCGTGGAAACTGGCACAAAGCTTGCGGCACAAATAAAACGTGGTGATTTGATCATGCCGGATGATGACTTGATGGCAGATATGTATTTGTTAGTTGATCAGCTTTGTGAGAGCGCGGGCTTAAGTTGGTATGAGTTAAGTAATTGGTCAAAGCCGGGCAAGGAATGTTTACACAATATTGCTTACTGGAAGAGTGCGAATTGGTGGGGGCTAGGGCCAGGTGCTCATTCACATTTAAATGGCGAGCGATGGTGGAATGTTAAACATCCGACCGCTTACAAAACTAAGTTATTTGCGGGAGAATCGCCAGTGCAAGAACGTGAGACGATGAACAAGTCGCAGTTGCGCGATGAAGAAATTATGTTAGCTATTCGCATGCGCGAAGGTTTAAGTTTCGAAGCGCTACAACCTCAAGAACTTGAGCGATTAGCGAGCTATCGCGAAGAGGGATATCTAGATACCTCGAGTGATCGCATCAAATTAACGCCGACCGGTCGGTTGATTGCCGACCGAATCGTGCGCGAAATCGTTATGTAGTACCTTTTACCCACTATGGAAACCACAAAACTCGTATTAACCTCATTCTTAGCCCTGATTTTCCTTATCTCTGGCCTTTCGAAAGCCAGCGGCAATGAGAAGGGTTTGAGCGGAACTCGCGATGTGAATGTGCCAGATTGGCTAGCTCGCGTGACTGGCGTATTTGAGTCAGCTGCAGCCCTGGGCTTAGTGCTTTCCTTGAAGTGGAGCCCATTTTCATATCCAGCGCTAGTTTCACTTTGGTGCATGATGGCTGGTGCAATTTTCTTCCACTTCCGTGCGGATAAAGCTAAGACTGCTTTTCCAGCCTTCTTCTTGTTAACTTTGATTTCGATTACCCTCGTAATTAACTAAGTAGAGATTTCACCTTATGTCTAACCGCCGACTCGAAATTTTGCGAGCAATTGTCGATGAATATGTCGCAACGCAAGAGCCAGTTGGTTCAAAGGCAATTGCCGATCGTCATGGGTTAGGTATTTCACCGGCGACTATTCGTAACGAGATGGCAGTACTTGAAGAAGAGGGTTTGATTGCGCAGCCTCACACCAGCGCTGGTCGAATTCCAACCGATGCTGGCTATCGTTTATTTGTTGATCGCATCGAAACCGTTAAACCACTTTCATCTGCTGAACGCCGTGCTATCGAAACATTTCTTGAAGGTGCTCTCGATTTAGATGATGTTGTGATGCGCACCGTGCGGTTATTGGCCGACGTGACAAAGCAAGTAGCAGTGGTTCAGTATCCATCGATGATTAAGTCAAAAGTTCGTCACGTTGAATTGGTTTCGCTTAATCCATCACGCATGATGATGATTTTGATTACTGACTCTGGTCGAGTCGAGCAACGTGTAATTGAATTAAATAATGAAGTAAACGATATTTTCATTGCCAGTTTGCGCAATCAAATCAATAACGCACTTGCTGGGTATCGATTGCCTGAGGTAGCTGATCGCATTACGGGCATCATGGATATTTACTCTGCCCAAGATCGTAAAGATGTCGCACTTTTGATTTCAGCACTTCTAGAAATGTCTATGGAACGCCCTGAAGAGAAGATTGTCTTAGCTGGCACTTCGAATTTAGCTCGCTTTAGTGAGGATTTCTCGACTCAAATTCACCCAGTCCTAGAAGCGCTGGAAGAGCAAGTGGTTTTATTACGCCTACTTGGCGATGCTAATGAGAGCGTGAAAGTTCGCATTGGGCATGAACAGCAAGTAGCTAATTTGCAGCAAACCAGTTTGGTAACAGTTGGCTATGGCATAGATAATTCTCCTCTGGGTGCGCTCGGTATTTTGGGTCCAACCCGAATGGATTACGCAGGTTCGATGGCAACTGTTGGTGCTGTCGCTCGATATATCAGTCGATATTTAACAGAAGGTGCATAAGTGGCAGATCATTACGAAGCGCTGGGCGTATCGCGCGATGCATCTGGCGATGAAATAAAGAAGGCTTATCGCAAACTCGCTCGTGAATTACATCCAGATGTGAATCCAGATCCAGCGATCCAAGAGCGTTTTAAAAACGTTACCGCTGCTTATGACACGCTAAGCGATCCGCAGAAGCGTCAGCAATACGACATGGGCGGCAGCAACATGGGCGGCTTTGGTGGTTTCGGTAACGCAGGTGGATTCAGCGACATCATGGATGCCTTCTTTGGTGGTGGTGCAACAAATCGTGGGCCAAGACCGCGAATGCGTGCTGGCCAAGATGCTTTAATTCGTATTGAAGTTGATTTAAATGAAGCTTGTTTCGGAACCGAACGAACTATTACTTTAGAGAGCGCAGTTATTTGCCCGAAGTGCACTGGCAATGGATGCGCAGATAACACTCAGCCGCAAACTTGTCCGATCTGTAAGGGCCGTGGTGAAACACAGCAAGTAACTAGATCTTTCATTGGTCAAGTAATGACTTCACGTCCTTGTAATAATTGCGGGGGATATGGTTCAACAATTCCAAACCCTTGTCGTGAATGTTCGGGCGATGGCCGGGTACGCGCACGTCAATCAATTGATATTAAAGTTCCACCGGGTGTTGAAACTGGCAATCGCATTCAAATGTCTGGTCGCGGCGAAGTAGGTGCCGGCGGCGGCCCGGCAGGTGATTTATATGTAGAAATAGTCGAAACTGCGCATGAAACTTTGATGCGCGATGGCGATACTTTGCACTTAGCTTTAGCGGTCTCGATGGTTGCGGCTACTTTAGGTACCAAAGTTCAAATCGAAACTCTTGATGGCCCAATAGAAGTTGAAGTTAAGCCCGGTACGCAAAGTGGCGCAACTATTACCGTAAAGGGCAAGGGCGTAACTCACTTACGTCGTGGCACTCGTGGCGACCTAATCGTGCACGTTGAAGTTAAGACTCCGACTAAGTTAAATAAGGCCGAAGAAGAGTTAATGCGCAAATTCAGTGAGCTCCGCGGTGAAAAAGCCGGCGAAGTCGAGATCAAAGAACACGACCAAGGTTTCTTCCATAAACTGCGCGATGCATTCGGCCGCTAAATGCTGACTCTATTCTTTGTGCCAGACCTGCCAACCCAAGTTGGCGCAAAGTATTCCTTTAATTCCGAAGATGCTAACCATGCGATTAAAGTTTTGCGTATTGAAGTTGGTGAGATATTTCGAGTATCTGATGGCAATGGCGGTTGGGCAAATGTTCAGGTCGAAGAAGTAACAAAGCGCTCGCTTGAAACGACAGTATTGGAAGTTGGTCGTCAAGAACCCCTAGAGATTCAATTTACAGTTGTGCAAGCACTGCCGAAAAGTGATCGAGCTAAAGAAGCAGTTGAGCTACTTACTGAAGCAGGCGCCGATGTAATTGTGCCTTGGTTAGCAAATCGTTCGATTAGTCGCACTGAAGTTATTAGCAAATTTGCTACCACCGCTCGTGAAGCTAGTAAGCAATCACGGCGTTTATTTATCCCGGAACTTCATGAGACTGTGAAAGAGAAAGGTGTAATTGAATTAATCAAAAGCGCTGATCTTGCTTTAGTTTTCCATGAGAGTGCATCGGTTAAATTGAGTGAAATAATTACGCCGCAAACTAAAGCTAAAAGCGTCTTAATCGTGATCGGCCCGGAAGGCGGAATTACTGATCAAGAGCTCGAGGCTTTTGCGGCAGCAGGTGCTCACGTGGCCGGCTTAGGTAGACCAATTTTGCGCTCAGCACACGCAGGATTAGCAGCGCTTAGCGCCGTTAACTCTTTACTGAAAGTCTTCTAAACTAATATCTATGAGCTGCCTATTCTGCAAAATCATTGCTGGCGAGATTCCGGCTGAGATTAAGTTTCAAGATGAGCAAGTAATTGCATTTGCTGACATTAATCCGCAAGCTCCCGTGCACTTTTTGATCATTCCAAAGTTGCATGTCGAAAATGCTGCCGAACTAGCGGCTCAATCACCGGCTGCATTGAGTGCAGTATTTGCAGCTGCAGATCATTTGGCAAAGGTCGAAGGTTTAACTGGCTATCGCACCGTCTTTAACACCGGCGCCGATGCTGGGCAGAGCGTTTTCCACGCTCATTTACACCTTTTGGGTGGGCGTGGTCTGGCTTGGCCGCCCGGTTAAAGATAGCCTTATGCCACACATGGAGAGAACCTTAATTACGATTCCGCCCGCAATTCCAATGGTTGCGCTGGTCGGAGCAAATGATGCAAATATGTTGGCTGTTGAAGCAGCATTTCCATCGGTAAATATCACGGTGCGCGGAAATGAAATTACCTTGCGCGGCCCCCATATTGATTGCCAGCAACTAGAGAAACTTTTCAACGAATTAATGGTCGTGATTCGCTCTGGCCAGCCAGTAAATGTTGATGCAGTTATTCGCTCGATTGGCATGTTGGCGCAGACCCCACAAGATAATCCCGGTGAAGTTCTTTCGCTAAATATTGTTTCTAATCGTGGTCGCACTATTCGACCAAAGACGGCAAATCAAAAACGTTATGTCGATGCAATTGATGAGAACACCATAACTTTTGGTATCGGCCCAGCTGGTACTGGAAAAACATATTTAGCAATGGCGAAAGCAGTTGCTGCGCTTCAAGCGAAGAAAGTTAATCGCATCGTCTTAACTCGCCCGGCTGTTGAAGCTGGCGAGCATTTGGGCTTCTTGCCTGGTTCACTGTCAGAGAAGATTGATCCATACCTACGCCCATTATTTGATGCGCTGCATGACATGATCGATATTGATTCGATTCCACGTTTGATGCAATCTGGGGTTATCGAAGTCGCGCCTCTTGCTTACATGCGTGGCCGTACGCTCAATGATGCCTTCATCATTCTTGATGAAGCGCAGAACACCACCCCCGAGCAGATGAAGATGTTCTTAACTCGCCTTGGCTTTGGTTCCAAGATGGTGGTTACTGGCGATGTAACTCAGATCGATTTACCTAATGGCGCTAAATCAGGGCTGGCAATTATTCGCGATATTTTGATAGATATTGATGACATTTCCTTCCAAGAGCTAACTGCCGAAGATGTTGTGCGCCACCGCTTAATTGGTGACATTGTTAAGGCTTACGACAAGTTCAATGAAGCGCGTCAAACTCCGCGCTCGATTCGCAATCCATGACCATTGAAGTAAATAACAAGTCGGGCGCACTTGCCCCAGGTGATCAAATCCAATCGCTATTGGCTTTTGCGATGTCTAAATTGGATCTGCATCCAGACTGTGATTTAAATGTAACTTTTGTTGATGATGCTGAGATGACCGAACTACACATTAAGTGGATGGATGAACCTGGCTCAACTGATGTGCTCTCTTTCCCGATGGATTTACCTGAATCGGAAAACGATGTAGTCACATTGGGGGATATTGTAATTTCGCCAGATTTTGCAACCGCTCAAGCAAACCAAGCAGGTCATACGCCTGAACATGAGATGTTCATCTTGGCTACGCACGGCCTACTTCATATTCTGGGTTATGACCATGCCGATGCGGCTGAAGAGAAGATAATGTTTGCCCTGCAAGAATCACTAGTGAAGCAATGGAGCCAAGAAAGTAAATGAACCCCCTCCCCATAATCCCGATCGTCCTGCTCTTAGCTTTTGCTGGCTTCTTAGCCGGAACTGAATCAGCTCTTGCTTCTATCTCGCGCGTGGTAATTGAAGAACTCGAAAGCAAGCGCGGCGGAAGAATTCTTAAGAAAGTTTTCTTTGACCAAGCTCGATATTTAAATGTGGTTCTCTTGGTGCGCAAAACTTGCGAATTAACTGCAACAGTTTTATTAGCGGTCATCTTGTTGCGCGAATATTCATCGGCCCAAGCAATGGCGTTAACGGTTGCCATCATGGTGGTTATTTCTTACGTCATGGTTGGCGTTGGCCCACGCACACTTGGTAAGCAACGCCCAATTAACTGGGCGCTTATGGGTGCCACAGTTGCCTACTTCTTAGCGCTAATTTTGAGCCCAGTAACCAAACTTCTGATTTCACTTGGTAATGCCATTACGCCAGGTAAAGGTTTTCGCGGTGGCCCATTTGCCAATGAAGCAGAGCTGCGCGACTTAGTAGATCAAGCGCACGAACGTGGCTTAGTGGAATCAGATGAACACGAAATGATTCACTCGGTATTTGAACTAGGCGACACTTTGGTGCGCGAGTTAATGGTTCCGCGCACAGATATGGTTTGGGTTGAAAAAGATAAGACCCTACGCCAAGGTTTATCACTTGCCTTGCGCTCTGGTTTCTCACGAATTCCAGTCGTTGGCGAAAACATCGACAACATTATTGGGATTACCTACGTTAAAGATTTAGCTCGACGCGCACTTGATCATCATGAGGCCGAAACCACCGAGCGGGTTGAGCAGCACTTGCGCCCAGCCACATTTGTGCCCGAAATAAAGATTGCCGCAGAACTTTTAAAAGAGATGCAACGCGATCAAATCCACTTAGCCATTGTCGTTGATGAATATGGTGGCACTGCCGGCCTAATTACGATCGAAGATATTATTGAAGAAATCGTGGGCGAAATTGCTGATGAATTTGATGATGGTGTTGAATCATTTATCTGGCTAAACGAAGAGAAAAATAAGGCACGCGCAAAGGCTTCTCTACATATTGAAGATTTGGCTGAAGAACTCGAGATTGAAATCCAAGCCGAAGATTTTGAAGATGTTGACACCATCGGTGGCTTAATGGCGCAAAAGCTCGGTCGCGTACCAATTACCGGTAGCACCGTAGATTTAGCTGGCTGGTCAATTACCTCAGAGCGACCAATTGGTCGACGTCGTAGAATTAGTAGCGTACTTATCGAGAAGTTAGCGGAGCCAGTAAAGAATGTTGAGTAATCCAGAAGATCAAAAGTTAGTCACTTTGGCACAGGCAACACTGAAACGAAGTGGCGCTAATCAAGCTGCTGCACTACGTGATTCAACTGGTCGCACGTACGTTGCAGTAGCAGTTTCATCACCATCACTTTCCTTAGACGCGGTTGAAGCAGTTTTTGCTGTTGCGATGGCTTCACAAATATCTGGCATTGAAGCAGTGGTATTTACTGGTGAATCAACTGCTAAAACTGCAGTTATTACCGAGTTTGCGCC
>JBIILF010000031.1:0-7205 GCA_044232785.1 Candidatus Planktophila sp.
AATACTGATGGACTAGATCGAATCAGAAGTATGCAGCTTCCAAATGATGAGTACGTCGTTCTTTCCTCTTCACTAACAGATATTGAAACTGCTAAAAGCGAGAATATTCGCTATCTATTCCTATTTACATTGGCCATGGTTTTGCTCGGTATCTTGATCTCAAATTATCTATTCCGCCGTGATAACGAGTTAAATGAAGTAGTTAACTCACTTCAGAAAAATCAAGAGAATATGCGAGAGTTCTTGGGTGATGCTTCGCATGAACTGCGGACTCCGTTGACCGTTATTCGCGGATATGTGGAATTGTTAAGTAAAAATCAAGCCACCGACCCTGTCAAAACTTCGGAGTATTACAACCGAGTTGGCCATGAAATCGAACGAATGCAAACGTTAATCAATGACTTGCTACTAATCGCAGAACTAGAAGATCAATCTTCTAGCAGCCCAGAAATCATAAATTTCTCTCGCGAAGTTAGCCACATGATCAACGATTTAGTCGCATTGCAACCTACGCGACCAATAGAGACAAATGTCGAGCCGGGCATTTTGGTAAATCTCTCGCACAACTATGCCCAGCAAATGTTGGCAAATATTTTCTCTAATTTACGACGACACACGCCAGATAATGCAAAAACTCAGATCTTCTTAACAGGTAAAGGTAATAAAGCGTTACTAGTTGTCTCTGATGCCGGCCCAGGCTTGCCAGATGAGGTATATCAGAATGGAATTCAATATTTCCAAAGATTTGATCGATCACGTTCTCGTGAATCCGGTGGCAGTGGCCTAGGCATGACGATTATGAAACGAATAATTGAAAGCACGAATGGATCTATTCAACTTCGTAAATCAGAATTAGGTGGGCTAGAAATAGAGATAAGCCTGCCAATTAACCGCGACTAGCATTACTTCTCAATTACGATTCACCCATGAATTCTAGCTACCTTGATTCTCTTAAGAGCAAAAGAGAAATTCGAGTTGAAATGGTTTGCCTAGGCAACATCTGTCGATCACCAATGGCTGCTGCGGTGCTTCATAACAAGACAAAGTCAGTAAGTAGCCCATTATTTATTGTCACTAGCAGCGGTACTTCAGGTTGGCATGAAGGTGAGGGTCCAAATCCAAATTCATTAAAGGTCTGGCAGTCCGCCGGTTACGAATATGACCATATTTCACGGCCATTTAGCACTTCAGTATTTGACGAATCTGATTTGATCTTGGCGATGGACTTAACCAATCGAGCCAATGTTTTAAATGCAGCTCGAACCAATTCTGATCGTGAAAAAGTCTTGATGTTGCGCTCATTTGATCCAGCTCTTGCTCATCTGACTGCAACGGCCCCTGAAGCCGAAGCTCTACAGGTGCCGGATCCTTGGGGTGAAGATATTGCGGCTTACCGTGAAGTCTTTGAAATGATTGAAGTTGCTACCGATGGTTTGATCAACTACTTTAAGAGTTAAATAACACCAGTTGCAAGCAGAATTAACAAAAGCGTGCCAAGACCAATTCGGTAAATAATAAAGGGCGCAAAACTCTTAGTTGAAACAAACTTAAGTAACCAAGCAATTACAGCATAACCAATAACGAAAGCAATGCCAGTTGCAATCAGGGTTTCTGGAATTGTGAAAGTACCAGTTTGCCCACCATCTTGCAGAGCACCTTTAAGCTCATAAAATCCGCTTCCGAAAACAGCGGGTAGCGCTAGCAAAAATGAGTAACGCAGCGCTGCTTGTCGGCTGTAACCCAGAAAGCGACCCATCGCGATTGTTGCGCCAGAACGAGATACGCCAGGAATAAGTGCCATCGCTTGAGCAAGTCCATATAAAATTCCGTGTCGAGTATTTAGCTTCGCTAACTCACGATCGCTCTTTCCATATTTATCTGCAATGCCCAGAATCACACCGAAGATAATCAGCGTGCATGCGATTAACCAAAGGGATCGAAAATCATTACGTATGACATCGCTTCCTAAATAACCTAAGATCGCAATTGGCAAACTACCAACAATAATCAACCAACCCATTCGCGCATCAGATTTTTCGCTCTCTGAAAGACTCGAACGTTTTGTGATTTGGCGAAGCCAAGCTGAAACAATCTGCTTGATGTCATTTCTAAAGAAAATCAATACTGCCAGCTCAGTACCAATCTGCGTTATCGCAGTAAAGCGCGCGCCAGGATCTTCGGCAGTTCCGAAAAATACACCTGCAATTCGAATATGGGCGCTAGATGAGATCGGTAAAAATTCAGTAAGACCCTGTAAGGCGCCAAGAAACATTGCTTCGAACAAGGTCACTCCTAAAGATATTTTGCTACTTAGCAAATCTTATCCAGTTAATCACTCTAAACTCAGTTCCTATGAACGAGTACGAGCAAGAAGTTCAAGCCCAATGGGGCAATACCGACGAATACCGCCAATCCAATGAGCGCACAGCTAAATACACCCATGCAGATTTCGCTGCGGCCAAAGTTGACCAAGAAGCAGTCACCGAAAGATTTGCTATTGCATACGGAAATGGCGTCGATTACAAGTCAGTAGAAGTTCAAGAAATTGTGATTGCTCATCGGGCCGCGATTTCTAAATGGTTTTATGCATGCAGCATTGGCATGCAAAGAAACTTAGCCCTTATGTATATCAATGATGAGCGCTTTAAGAAATATTACGATGGCCGAGTACGTGGCTTAGCGCAATATGTTCATGATGCGATCATGGCAAAAAACCTTTAGTTAGATATCGAAGCGATCCGCATTCATAACTTTTACCCAAGCCGCAACAAAGTCCTTTGCAAACTTAGCTTTATTGTCATCTTGCGCATACAACTCAGCATATGAGCGAAGAACTGAGTTAGATCCGAACACTAGATCTGCGCGGGTTGCCGTGAATTTAACTTCGCCGGTATTTCGGTTGCGAATGTTGTAAAGATTCACACCAGCTGGTTCCCATACATATGTCATGTCGGTTAAAGTCAGAAAGAAATCAGGGGTCAGTGCGCCGACTTGATCAGTAAACACACCATCTTTGGTGCCTCCGAAGTTAGTGCCGAGCACTCGCATGCCACCGATAAGGACAGTCATTTCAGATGCGGTAAGCCCCATCAATTGAGCACGATCGAGTAATAGCTCTTCCGGGGTAACGACATAGTCCTTGGCTTGCCAATTGCGGAAACCATCATGAATTGGTTCAAGAGGTGCAAATGACTCTGCATCTGTTTGTGCAGCCGTTGCATCTCCGCGACCTGGTGTAAATGGAACTTCTAGGCTTAAACCTGCTGCTTTTGCAGCTTGCTCAACACCAGAACCACCAGCAAGAACTATTACATCTGCAATAGATGCACCGCTCTTCTGCGCAATTGGCTCAAGAACTGAAAGTACGCGAGCTAAACGTGCTGGCTCATTTCCTTCCCAATCTTTCTGTGGTGCTAAACGAATGCGAGAACCATTAGCTCCACCGCGCTTGTCCGAGCCACGGTAAGTGCGCGCGCTATCCCACGCTGTTGAAACTAAATCTGCAACTGATAAACCAGAAGCAACAATTGCTTGCTTAACTTCGGCAATGTTATAACTGGTGCTGCCCGCAGGAACGGGATCTTGCCAAATTAAATCTTCGGCTGGGACATCTGGGCCGATATAACGAACTTTTGGCCCCATATCGCGGTGCGTTAATTTAAACCAAGCACGAGCAAATGCATCATCAAATGCAGCCTGATCTTTTTGGAATCGCTCTGAAATTGCGCGATAAGCCGGATCCATCTTCATGGCCATATCGGCATCAGTCATCATTGGGTTGTATTTAATTGAAGGATCTTCAACATCTACTGGCTTATCAGCTTCGTCAATATTAATTGGTCTCCACTGAGTTGCACCTGCTGGTGACTTACCAAGTTCCCAGTCATATTTGAAAAGAAGGTCAAAGTATCCGCCATCCCATTTAGTTGGGTTAGTAGTCCAAGCGCCTTCAATTCCACTAGTAACAGTGTCGCGACCAATGCCTCGGGTAGTGTGGTTCATCCAGCCTAAGCCAGCTTCTTCAATAGGTGCACCTTCAGGTGCCGGCCCGAGATTTTTCGCAGAACCATTTCCGTGTGCTTTTCCGACTGTGTGACCGCCGGCAGTAAGCGCCACGGTTTCTTCATCATTCATTGCCATGCGAGCAAAAGTTTCGCGGATATGAGCCGCAGTCTTTAGCGGATCAGATTTTCCATTTACACCTTCAGGGTTTACGTAAATCAAGCCCATCTGCACTGCAGCTAATGGATTCTCCATAGTCGAGGCATCATTTAAATCGCCATAGCGAGAATCACTTGGCGCCAGCCATTCCTTTTCATTACCCCAATAAATATCGGTCTCTGGATACCAAATATCTGAGCGACCAAATGCAAAACCAAAAGTTTTTAGCCCCATTGATTCGTAGGCGATGGTGCCAGCAAGAACTAATAAGTCGGCCCAACTAACTTGGTTGCCATACTTTTTCTTAATCGGCCAAAGTAGTCGACGTGCTTTATCTAAGTTGGCATTATCTGGCCATGAATTTAGCGGCGCGAAACGGTTGCTACCTGAACCAGCTCCACCACGGCCATCGGCAATTCGATATGTACCCGCAGCGTGCCAAGATAAGCGAATCATCAATCCGCCGTAGTGACCCCAATCAGCTGGCCACCAACTCTGGCTAGTGGTCATCAACTCATGCATATCTTTCTTAAGAGCTGCTATATCTAACTTCTTTAGCTCTTCTAAATAATCGAAGTCAGCACCAAGTGGATTTGTCTTAACGTCATGCTGATGCAGAATTTCTAGGTTAAGCGAATTTGGCCACCAGTATTCGTTCGCAGATTCGCCGGTGGTATTTGCACCGTGAGGTACTGGACATTTTGCTGAATCAGACATGAGATGACCTTTCGATTGCTAAGTAACCCTTAGATTTAAACCTAATAAATAGAGCATAAAGGAGTTCAGATAAAGTGCAATTTATCGGGGTTTTTGCCTCGAAATATGAGATTTCAGTGAACTGAAACAGAATTTCCTTGAAACAGAACCTACTAGCGGCTTAAGATCACAATATGAGCGATCTTTCTCTAATCAAACTTTTTAAGCATATGTCCTGGGCCAACCATTTAGTTTTCACCAAGTTAAGCGAACTTCCTGAAGAAGCTCTTCTTTTTTCAGCCTGGAACCCAGAGTGGAAAGTTGGCACTATCGCCAACCATATTGTTATAGGTCAAAGACGTTTACTTTCAAGATTAAAGAAAGTTGAAGCCCCTGCAGATTTCAACTTTCCGACAACTTCTGAGGGCATGAAGGCTCTTGCTGCGCAATCGCTAATTAACGATACAGAATTCTTAAAATTGATTGATCGGCCTGAAGAGATGCTGACATTTATCCGATACGGAGAAACTGTTTCTTTTCAGAACACAACCATCGTTGCGCAAACAGTCAATCACTCGATCGAACATCGTGCACAGATCGCCGACATTCTTGCCATCAATAAAATGGATGTAATTAACCTAGATGCGCTAGATCCAATTTCTTACGAACGTGCGCACCGCAATAATTAGTCAAACTTGGTTATTGCGTAAGAGAAGTAATCAACCGGAACCCCAGCCTCGAGAAAAAGCGCTCTCTGTACGCCTTCAAATTTCCAGCCGGCTTTCTCAAAAGCTTTACGCATTGCAGTATTGCCTTCTTCGGTAGAACCTTGAATTCGATGCGCACCATTTGCAAACGCGTACTTCGTGCCAGCTATTAGAGCTGCCGTGCCAATCCCCTTGCCTCGTTCATTTTGGGCAAGCTCTAGCCCCGTCTCCCAAGATCCATCGGGCATCGTTTTATCGCACTTTCTAAATTGAAAATCACCAACCAGCACGCCATCTTTTTCGATTGCTAAATGTAAATAGTGGTCATACCAATCATCACTTTTCTCAAACCTGACCTTGAAACGTTCTCTACGTTCATCAGAATCAATTTCGCGGATCTCACACGCACGATCAAACTCACTTGGTAGGTATGGCCGAAGTTTTACGCTCATTGAATCAGTGTAACTGCGAAATTTAACCAACTAACCATAGTTTTCAATTCGCTTCGTCCTACAATTTCCCCGAAGGTTAACCTGCTGTAGCCACGTAATCTCTTAAGGCCTGGCGTTCTGAATCCAATTCGCTTATATGGTTCTTAACTACATCACCAATTGACACTATGGAAAGCAGTGAGCCATTCTCATCAACTACCGGTACGTGACGGATTCGGAGTTCAGTCATCATTTTCATTAGTTCGGCAATTGTTGTTTCTGGTGTACATGTGTGAACTTGGACAGTCATAATGTCTCTAACGTGCATTCCGATTAGTTGATCTAATTTTCCCGGCATGGCACGAACTACATCGCGTTCAGATACGATTCCCTCAATTTTTTTACCATCACCAGATACGACTAGCGCCCCGATATGGTGCGAATTCAAATAATTAACTAAGTCGTGAATGCTTGCACTTGAAGAGATCGTTTCTACTCTCTTACCCAAAATAATGGCGCTTACCTTCATGGCCCACCTCGTTCTCTAGAGAAAGTCCATACTGCTCCTCTAAACACCATAATGGCAAGGGGGTAGTGCTAGAGAAACGGGCGCAGTTCAACCTTTCGGTTACATGCCTTTGACGCCGCAAACGCTAATTCGTGGGCTATCTCAGCATCTGCAGCCTCAATAATCCAAACTCCGCTGAAGTTCTCTTTGGCATCAAAGAGCGGCTTACCAGTGCTTAGGTTTGCGCCACCGCGATTATCAATAACTGTGGCTGATTGCGGCTCTTGTAGACCCCAAGCAAAGATCCATTGATTATTGGCGCGAAGCTCGTCGTTGAACTTATCGATTTCAACCATCTCAGCTGGAGTTCCAGAATTAGCGAGGTCATCAATTACGGAGATTTGAAATTTCATGCCCAAATAATAATGCAAACTATTTGCAAAAGTAATTCTTTCTTACTGCGAATTATTCGCGTGTTGCAACACATGTAGCGACCATCTATATTTCACTCAGATCTTAAGCGACATTAAATTGAAAGGAGTCGAGATGTTATTTACCAAACGCCGCGTCATCGACTTCTGTCGCATTTCCAGCTCCGGCTGTTGATAATAGTTTTTTAGCCTGCCTTTTTCATTACCTTTTTTATCCTTTTCAAATCAATCTACTAATCTAAAAATCGGAGAATCATGTTAAAAAGTAAGA
>JBIILF010000032.1:0-7201 GCA_044232785.1 Candidatus Planktophila sp.
GAGAGAATGATGTCAACTAAGTTCTTGCCGATATCGTGAACATCGCCTTTAACCGTAGCAAGCAACATCCGGCCACGACCTTGATCATCGGTCTTCTCCATATGTGGTTCCAAATATGCGACAGCGCTCTTCATAACTTCAGCACTTTGCAGAACGAATGGCAGTTGCATTTCGCCCTTACCAAAGAGCTCACCAACTACCTTCATGCCTTCAAGTAAGTGATCGTTAATAATTTGCAGCGGCTTTATACCCTGCGTCATGGCGAGGTCGAGATCCCCTTCGAGCCCTACTTTCTCGCCATCAATGATGCGACGTTGTAGCCGCTCTTCAAGTGGGAGCGCTGCTAAACCCGCAGCTCGCAAGTTTCTAGTCGCAGTAACTTCAACACCTTCGAATAACTGCAAAAATTCAGTTAGCGGATCGTAGGTGCATTCGCCATCTGCGTAAGTGCGGCGATCATAAATAAGATCAAGCGCAACTTCGCGGGCCCGAGCGTCAATGCGCATCATCGGAGTGATTTTGGAAGGGTGCACAATTGCTGAATCAAGCCCGGCTTCAACGCATTCATTTAGGAAAACTGAGTTGAGCACGATTCGAGAAGCAGCATTCAAACCGAATGAGACATTGCTTACGCCAAGTGTTGTCTGTACCTCCGGGAATTCAATCTTTAGCGCGCGGATAGCTTCAATTGTTTCAATGCCATCGCGACGAGTTTCTTCTTGACCGGTTGCAATTGGAAACGTTAAGCAGTCGATCAAAATATCTCCAGTAGCCATACCCCAGTTTGTAGTCAGATCTAGGATCAAACGTCGGGCTACTTTAAGTTTCCATTCTTTCGTACGTGCCTGACCCTCTTCATCAATCGTTAGTGCAACGACTCCAGCACCATGTTCTCTGACGAGTGGCATAATTTTGGCAAATCTAGATGTTGGTCCGTCGCCATCTTCGTAGTTCACCGAGTTAATAACGCTACGCCCACCTAATTGTTCGAGCCCAGCTTTTAATACAGCCGGCTCAGTTGAATCAAGCACAATTGGTAGCGTAGAAGCAGTTGCAAAACGGCTGGCAAGTTCAGTCATATCTTTTGCGCCGTCACGACCAACATAGTCAACCGAGAGATCGAGCATGTGTGCACCCTCGCGGATTTGATCGCGCGCAATCTCAACACAGGTTTGCCAATCTTCGGCAATTAAAGCATCACGAAAAGCGCGGGAGCCGTTGGCATTGGTGCGCTCACCGATTGCCAAATAAGTTTTATCTTGGCGAAAAGGTACAAACTGATAAAGCGAGGATGCGCCAGATTCGGTAACTGGTTTGCGTGACTTAATTTCGTGACCTTTAAATTTTTCAACCACGGCAGCTAAATGTGCCGGCGTTGTGCCGCAGCAGCCACCTAAAAGTGAGATTCCATAATCGGCGACAAAAGTATCAAGTGCTACTGCTAACTCATCAGGACCTAACGGGTATTCAGCACCCTTCTTACCCAAGATTGGTAAGCCAGCATTTGGCATGACCGAAAGCGCAACTTTCGAATTTTGTGATAAATAACGAAGATGTTCCGACATTTCTGCGGGCCCAGTTGCGCAGTTCAGACCGATTAGATCAATATCAAGTGGCGCTAACGCATTGAGAGCGGCGCCGATTTCTGAACCCAAAAGCATGGTTCCGGTCTGTTCGACTGTAACTTGCGCTATTAAAATTACATCTCGTTCAACTTTTTCGATCGCAGCTCGCGCCCCATTAACAGCTGCCTTGGCTTGTAACAGATCTTGCGTTGTCTCAATCAATAACGCGTCAGAGCCACCATCTAGTAAACCATCGGATGCTAATTCGTAAGCTGCTCGCAAATGTTCGTAAGTAGTGTGACCAAGTGTTGGCAATTTGGTACCAGGACCAAGCGAACCTAGAACGAAGCGTGGTTTATCGGTAGTTGAGAAATTATCGGCACACTCACGTGCAATTTTCGCACCTGCAAAAGCTAATTCGTAAATTCGATCTTCAATTCCGTACTCAGCTAAGTTTGCCCAGTTAGCACCGAAGGTGTTAGTTTCAATGGCATCGACACCAACTGCTAAATATTCATTGTGAACCCCAGCAACAATATCTGGGCGCGAAACATTTAAGATTTCATTGCAGCCCTCGTGGTTTTCAAAATCAGCCAAAGTTGGATCTGCCGCTTGCAGCATCGTGCCCATCGCGCCATCTGCGATAACAACTCGCTGAGCCAACGCCTGACGTAGTAATGAAGGCGTTTTATTGGGGCTCATTGGAGCAAGGTTACCAGTAGCGCTAGATCGCGCGGGTTCGAAATTAAATCGCAATCCCTAAGAAGGTATCGATTGCTCGACTCAATTCACCCGCACTGCCCCCTGTTTTACCGCTCTCGGTGTCCAAGATCCAACTCTCAATCGACTTGATCGCTCGCACCGTATCCAGATTATCGGCCAAGCTGGCAATAATTAGGGCAACCGTTTCTTGAGTTGGTGCGACTTCATTGCGACTAAGAGCACTTTGCAATCTAGCCATTAACACCTGGGCGGTTTCTAGCGTTTGGTCACTCCACATTCGATCTCGGCCATAAGCTGCACTTAAAAGCGCTAAACGAATAACCATTGGATCAACACCTGATTCAACCAATTTTCTTACGAAAACCAAGTTGCCTTTACTCTTACTCATCTTCTCGCCATCTAAACCAACCATTCCGGCATGCACATAAGTTCGGGCATATGGTTTACCGGTCATGATCGCTACTTGGGCCGCACCCATCTCATGATGAGGAAAAATTAAATCGCTGCCGCCACCTTGAATGTCAATCGCGTAATCATCATCTGGGTCCGGTTTCAAATACTCTAATGCGATCGCACTACACTCGATATGCCAACCAGGTCGCCCGGCACCAAATGGTGATGGCCAACTTGGTTCGTTAGGTCTAGCCGCTAACCAAACCAGACAGTCGAGTACATCTTTCTTGCCAATCCGATCTGGATCTCCCCCACGTTCAGCAAAAATACTTTGCATTTCTACTTGCGAATAATGTGATCGCGTGCCGAATTCGGAATCGCTACGCACTTGGAAATATAGATCCTGCTCAACTGAATAGATCGTCTTCGCATCTTGTAACTTTAGGATGGCCTTGGTTACTAGCGGAATAGCCTCAACTGCTCCGATGTAACTCTCGGGCGGCAGAATATGAAGGTTGACCATATCGCTACGAAAAAGTTCAATTTGGGAATGCGCTAAATCTTCCCAATTCAAACCATCTCGCGTAGCGCGCTCTAACAAGGGGTCATCAATATCTGTGATGTTCTGAACGTAACGAACTTCGGCACCAGTTGCTCTCAGATACCGGTTAATTAAATCGAAAGTTAGGTATGTAGCGGCGTGCCCTAAATGGGTAGAGTCATATGGAGTGATGCCACAGACATACATGCGATATAGGCTCTTCGTCGCTAACGCCTTTTTAGTCCCGGAGAGAGTGTCTTTCAAAGTCAACTTGGGCAGCGAATATTTAGCATCAACTGCGGGAATGTCGACTGCTGGCCAAGAACGCATTTGTTTATTCTAGATGTAGATAAGCAATTAGGTGAGTTAAAACGGTGGCCACGGAACTGCGGGCCAATCTGGGCTGGGCGATGGAAATACTCGTTCTGATAGCAGGCGCATGATTCTTAATTTCAAGGCATGGAATTCATCATCTGTGATCAACTGCTTAATCTGTGAACCAACTTCGCTCGCCAAGGTTACTTGCAATGATTCGAGAACGCCGATTTCGGTATCCGTCAATGGCGACTGCTCCCACTGCCAGAGAACGGTTCGCAACTTGTCATCGACATGAAAAGTAACTCCATGGTCACATCCATAAATGTGTCCATCAGAAGTTGGTAGTAGATGACCAATTTTGCGATCGGCGTTATTTACAACAACATCGAAAAGCGCCAAGTTTCGCAGCCCTGGCAAATCTTGTCGGTAAAGATCAACTAGATCTATTCCTTCATCGATATCAATCCAGAGCTGCACCATGCCAGTACCGAATGGCCCTTCACGTAAAAGTGTTGGTGGAACGCAATTCAATGACATTGCTTCGCTGATTAAATATGCGGCGAATTCTCGATTAGCCAAGGTGCCATCCGGAAAATCCCAAAGCGGTCTTTCACCAGATACCGGTTTGTAGATACAGTTAAACGAAAGGTCCGCTACTAAGACTTCTCCGAACAGTGTTGCATTCGATGCGTCAACTAGCCGACCGGTGACTTTAAGGTCGCCATAGCGCAGCGCGTCCAGTAATTCTTGGCGATTATCTTCGGTAACCATTTGCCCTCGGACATAAGTGGCCACTGGGATCAATCGGAATTCCGCAAAATGGACAAGGTAGTCGACCAGCACCGATTACTGCAGATGTTCGTTTAGCGAAACCTTCAGCTTGCGAAAGAGTTAGCGATACTCGAAGTAGATCTGGAGCGTCTTCTTCTTCATCTTCAACCAACTCTTCTTCTTCGGATTGAGCTTCAGTGATGCATTGCAATTCGACCAGCACCCGCTCGGTTTCGGTATCAAATGAAAGCCCGATTACACCGACACGAAATTCTTCGAAAATCGGTTGTTCGAGTGGTTCGGTATCTGGATTTGCTCGGTCGTAAGAAATTAGCGGATTAGCTCGCTTAATTTCCTTGATCATTACGCCGACGCGATCACCAAGAGCGGCAGCCTGTAACTTCTCTAATGAGACTGAGGTTAAGCGTGGACCAGTACGAGCTTGAATAAAAAAAGCTCGATCGCCCGGCTCTCCTACTGTCCCGCAAACAAAACGTTCCACTGGATCATATTCGTAGATGATCCGACTCACTTAGTTATACCTTTACCGCCGCCAAGTAAATGTCCGCGCTTGCTTTTGCTTTGCAATAGTTCAGAGATTGATGAATCAGAATCATTTAGCCGCGTCAATCTAATTGTGCCGCCATTGGATTCTAGGATCGTGATCGAGGCTGGGTCTATGACAATTCGCTGGAAATCATCTAAATGCATTCCAAGTGAACTGGCCACGATCGCTTTAATGACATCACCATGAGAGACCATGATGGTTAACTCTAAATCAGATGCGAAAAATTCGTGTACCGAAGCCATCGCGCGCACTTGCATTTGCGCCATACTTTCACCTTCGGGAAAAGTTACTGAACTTGGCTGGCTCTGCACCTTGCGCCAAAGTTTGGCTCGCGAAAGTACCGCTAATTTCTTTCCCGACCATTTGCCATAATCAACTTCAATCAAATTATGATCAGAGATAACTTTGACAGCCTTGCCGTATTTTTTTAACCAAGGTGCCATAGTTTGTGAGCAACGATCCATTGGACTGATGCGAATCTCTGAGATTACTAATTTACCTAGCCGTTCAGCTAAGCGAGCCGATTGCTCTTGGCCGGTTTTGGATAGATTTACATCGGGCAAGCGACCAGAGAGAACACCGGCAGCATTGGCTGATGAGTGGGCATGTCTAATCAAAACAATTTTCGGCACCCTGAAAGGTTATCGCAGTAATTCAGCGGCTGCCTTGCTAGGTTTGCGCCATGGAAATCAGACGTGCGGGCGACAGCGGACTCTCAATTACTCGATTGGGTCTGGGCACGATGACTTGGGGTCGCGACACAGATGAGCATGAGGCAGCCGATCAAATGCGCGCCTATCTAGACGCAGGCGGAAATTTTATTGATACCGCAGCGGTCTACGGTGATGGAGATAGTGAGCGAGTAATTGGTGGTTTAGCTGGTTCGCTCTTTAAACGTGAAGAGATTGTTTTAGCTACCAAGGCGGGCATCACTTTTCCTAATGGGGTTCGTACTGTAAATAATTCACGCGCTGCGTTAATGGCCGAGTTAGATAATTCGTTGGCGCGATTAGGAACTGATTACGTAGATCTTTGGCAGATTCATACTTGGGATAGCGAGAATCCAATTTCTGATGCTTTGTCGGCGCTGGACTGGGCATATAACACCGGACGTGCGCGATATGTAGGTATTTCAAACTTCTCTGGTTGGCAGACTGCGCATTGTGTAACGCGTCAAGCTAACCAAGGTGGAAAAGCACCAATTAGTTCCATCCAATCTGAATACTCTTTGCTTAATCGCGAAGTTGAACGTGAAGTGATACCTGCTGCGCAAGCTTTAGGTTTTGGCTTTCTACCGTGGTCGCCACTAGGTCGAGGCGTATTAACTGGAAAATATCGCAATGGTTTGCCGAGTGATTCACGCGGCGCAAGTGCACACTTCGCAGGTTTCGTTGAACCGTACTTAGATGAGCGTTCATCTCGAATAGTCGAAGCGGTCTGTGTTGCTGCAGATGGTTTGGGATTTTCACCGCTTGAGGTTGCGCTGGCCTGGGTGCGAGATGCACCAGGCGTTACGAGTGCAATTGTTGGAGCTCGAACTGGCGCACAATTACGTGGCGCTCTAACTTCCGAGCAAATAGCACTTCCCGACGTTGTGCGGGATGCCCTTAATGAAGTATCAGCAGTTCTTTAAGAACCGCTCCATCACATGAACTCCGTATTTCAAACCATCTAGCGGTACCCGCTCATCAACACCATGAAACAAAGCCATAAAATCTAGACCTGGTGGCAATTTAAGTGGCGTGAATCCGTAACCAACGATTCCTAGTTCGGAGAGCGCTTTGTTATCGGTACCACCGCTCATCATGTACGGAACCGCAATTGCGTCTGGGTCTTCAGCGATAAGTGATTGAACCATCGCTTCAACTAGATCGCCACTGAAATCTACTTCGAGAGAAATATCGTGCGTTAGCGTTTCGATCTCAATACCAGGCCCAACTATCTCCCGAATAGTTTGATTGAACTCTTCTTCGTAACCAGGCAGGAATCGACCATCTACAACTGCTGAGGCGGTTTGCGGTATCACATTCGCTTTGTAACCTGAATTAATCATCGTTGGGTTGGCAGTGTTCTGCAGTGTTGCGCCAAACATTTTCGAAGCAGGCCCTAATTCATCAAGAAGTGGGCGAAAATCACTTTCGTCATACTCTTTATCGACAGCTTTCGCTAAATTTGCGAAAAGAGCTTTGACAGTTTTCGTGTAGCGCTGTGGCCAACTGTGGTTGCCAATTTTAGCAACTGCTTCAGCTAGAGCGCTGATGGAATTATCTTTATTGATCATTGATCCATGACCAGCAGTTCCTTTGGCCGTTAACTTAATCC
>JBIILF010000033.1:0-7058 GCA_044232785.1 Candidatus Planktophila sp.
CTGTCTTAGTAAGCCATAGGTGACGGCATCTTCAAGTGCCATGGCAGAGGCTGCAATAACATTTTCGTGAACACCGACTGTGTTCCATTCACCTTTGCCATCGCTGGTTTCAACTAATACGCGAGTAACTGCGCCTGTACCTAAGCGACCTTCGAGGATACGAACTTTGTAATCAGTTAATTCAAGGGCGACAAGTTCAGGATAAAGCTGCTGCAAGCCACTGCGTAGGGCGTTATCGAATGCGTTAACTGGGCCATTTCCAGCACCTGAGCAGATGATCTGCTTGCCTTGTGCTGTAACAGTTACTTCAGCCTTAGTGATGATGCTGCCATCTTCATTTCGCTCAACTGATGTTAGCCAATGATCAATTGTAAAGAATGAAGCACGTGCGCCATTTATCTCTTCGTGCAGCAAAAGTTCGAAGGAGGCATCGGCAGCTTCGAAAGTAAAGCCGCGAGATTCCATCTCTTTCACGCGATCAACAATGCGACCAACTAATTCACGGTCTCCCCCGAGGTCAACTCCGAGTTCGATGGATTTCATTTCAATCGAAGCCCGGCCAGCCATGTCAGATACCAACATGCGCATATCGTTTCCGACAGCTTCTGGATCTTCATGTTGATATAGCGATGGATCAATTTTGATTGCGCTGGCATGCAGGCCGGCCTTATGCGCAAATGCAGATACGCCAACGTATGGCTGGCGAGCACTTGGATTGATGTTGGTAATCTCGGCAATTGCGTGTGAGATGCGGAATGACTCACGAAGTGAATTAGCTGGTAGAACTAATTTATCTTTCTTAAGTTCTAAGTTAGCAATGATGGTAACTAAGTCGGCATTACCGGTGCGCTCGCCATAACCATTTAGAGTTCCTTGCACATGTGTTGCACCCGCTGCAACGGCGGCCATTGAATTTGCAACTGCGCACCCGGTGTCGTTGTGGCAATGGATTCCAAGACGAGCATTACTTGCTTGTAAAACATCATGTACAACTTGGGAAAGCTCATCAGGCAACATGCCGCCATTGGTATCGCAGAGCGCGATTACATCAGCGCCAGATTCGGCAGCAACGCGGACAACCTCAAGTGCGTATGCGCGATTGGATCGATAGCCATCAAAGAAATGTTCCGCATCAAGGAAAACGCGCTGGCCTTCGGCGCGAAGGTGGGTAATTGAATCGCGAATCATCGCCAGGTTCTCATCGAGTGTGGTTTTAAGTGCAAGATCTACATGGCGATCGTAAGACTTAGCCACCAAAGTAACTGCAGGTGCCCCGCTATCGCGAAGTGCTCCAAGAAGTGCGTCATCTGCGGCCTTTACATTAGGGCGACGAGTCGCACCGAATGCCACAAAGGTTGCGTTCTTAAGTTGTAGCTCTTTCTTAGCGCGTGCGAAAAATTCAGTATCTTTTGGATTAGCGCCAGGCCAGCCGCCTTCGATAAAACCAACGCCGAGATCATCTAGATGACGAGCAATCGCCAACTTGTCGTGCACCGAAAGGTTTAAACCTTCTTGCTGTGCGCCATCGCGCAAAGTGGTGTCGTAGATGTGAAAGGCGTCGTTGATTGTCATTTTCTTAGAGAACCTTATGAACCCAGTTATGGGTATCTGCAATTGTGCCGTGTTGAATTCCAAGTAAAGTGTTGCGAATCTGCATGGTGATTACACCCGGTTGGCCATCGCCGGTAACCCAAGTTCCCATGGTGCTCTTTGCTTGACCAACGGGTGAAACAACAGCTGCAGTACCACAAGCAAAGATCTCAGTGATCTCACCACTTGCAACGCCATCGCGCCAATCATCAACGCTGATCATTTCCTCAGACGTCTTGTAACCAAGGTCGGCAGCAACGCTAAGAATTGAATCGCGGGTTATGCCAGGCAATAAAGTTCCAGTTAGCTTTGGCGTTACAACAGTTGCATCGGCACCTTTACCTCTCACGAAGTAAAGATTCATGCCGCCCATTTCTTCAACCCATTTACGTTCAACTGCATCGATCCAGACAACTTGATCGCAACCTTGAGCTGCTGCTGCTTTTTGAGCAACTAGCGATGCTGCATAGTTACCGCCACACTTTGCTTCACCGGTGCCACCAAGAGCAGCGCGAACATATTCAGTTGAGATCCAGACGCTAACTGCCTTTGATGGATCAAAGTAAGCGCCAACTGGAGTGGCAATAAGTAAATAGGTCGCCTTATTTGTTGGGCGAACGCCAAGGCCAACTTCAGTTGCAATCATGAATGGGCGAATGTAGAGCGCTTCACCGATCTTGCCCGGAACCCAGCCAGCATCGGTCTTTACTAGCTCTTCAACGGTCTTAATAAATAAGTCGATTGGCATTTCAGGTAGCGCTAAACGATTAGCGCTTCGAGCAAAACGTTTGGCATTGGCATCAGGGCGAAATAGTGAAATGCCGCCATCAGGTTGGCGATATGCCTTCATACCTTCGAAAATTTCTTGGCCATAATGAAAAACAGCTGTTGCTGGATCTAGCGAAAGTGGGCCGTAAGGAATTAGCTCTGGCTCAGCCCAACCAGTTGCTTCATTCCACTCGCAGATAACCATATGGTCGGTGTAGTACTTACCGAACCCCGGGTTTGCAATTTTTTCGGCGCGATCAACTTCAGATACAGCAGTTGTTGAAAGGCGGTACTTCATTGCATTTCCCTTCTTTGCCTATGCAGTTAACAATGCCAAGAGCGCATCGCCAACTTCAGTAGTAGATCGTTTCTTATCGCCACGGTTTAACAAATCTTGCGCAACAGCGCGTTCAACTTCGCGAGCTGCATCTTTTAGACCCAAGTGATCGAGCAGCATCGCAACTGACATAACTGTGGCAGTTGGATCAGCTAAATTCTTACCAGCGATATCTGGTGCTGAACCGTGTACTGGTTCGAACATTGATGGAAACTTGCCAGTTGGGTTGATATTGCCAGATGCTGCTAAGCCAATACCGCCACAGATTGCTGCAGCAATATCAGTCAAGATGTCACCGAAAAGATTATCTGTTACGACAACATCGAAGCGTTCTGGGTTTGTTACGAAGAACATTGATGCAGCATCAACATGTAGGTAATCTGTGGTGATCGCTGGGTATTCCTTAGCAACCTCATTAAATGTTCGAGTCCACAAACCACCTGCGCGCGTAAGGACATTGTTCTTGTGCACAAGTGTTAACTTCTTGCGCTCACGCTTTGAGGCACGTTCAAATGCATCGCGGATAACGCGCTCAGCACCACGACGGGTGTTTAGCGATTCCTCAGTAGCAATCTCATTTTCGGTGCCTTCAGCAAGTACGCCGCCAGCGCCAACATATGGGCCTTCAGTACCTTCGCGAACCACAACAAAATCAATTGGCGCTTTCGTCGCTAACGGACCAGTAACTCCTGGCATCAACTTTGCTGGGCGCAAATTAATGTAGTGATCAAATGCGAAACGAAGCTTTAGCAGAAGTCCGCGCTCGAGAACTCCGCTGGGAACAGTTGGGTCGCCAACTGCGCCAAGCAAAATTACATCAGACTTAGCGAGTTCGGCCAAAGTTGCATCAGGCAAGACTTCACCTGTGCGGTGCCAATAAGCAGCTCCGAGATCGTAGGAAGTTTTATTAAATGTTGCGCCATGCTTTGCGGCAACAGAATCTAAAACTCGAAGTCCTTGGGCAACTACTTCGGGCCCAATGCCATCGCCAGCGATAACAGCTAAGTTGAAATGCGCCATTAGCTAGCCAATGTCACAGAGCGAACTGATCCAGCACCAGTCTCTTTTGCAACAGCTGCAATTAGCTCATCGCTTACTGATGAATCAACGGTAATTGCCATTAGCGCTTCTCCCCCAGCTGAATCGCGAGAAACTTGCATACCTGCGATATTAATTTTGGCAGTACCGAGAATGTTTCCAACTGCGCCAACGATGCCTGGGCGATCTGAGTAGCGAAGGAATAACATATTTTCAGTTGGTGGTAAGTCAAGATCGAATTGATCAACTGCAATGATCTTTTCAACTTTGCGAATACCCATCAAAGTTCCATCAACCTTTAGCGATTTACCGTTGCTTAGTGAACAGTGCAACGAAATCATGCTGCGGTACTCAGGGCTTTCAGCATCAGTTGTGACCGAAGAGGTAATGCCGCGCTCGGCAGCGATACCTGGTGCATTTACATATGTCACATCTTCAGAACCAATTGCAGTCAATGCACCTTTAAGTGCGCTGATTGCAAGCACTGATGAATCGTGACCTGAAATATCACCACGAACGGTGATCTCCATTGAAACTGGAAGTTCGCCAGCGATACCAGCTGCGATCTGCGCCATCTTTTCAACCAATGGCAAAGATGGGCGAATATCCTCATGAATAGCGCCACCCTTTACATTTACCGCATCAGGAACTAGCTCACCGGCCAGCGCTTTGCGCACTGAAACTGCGACCGCGATACCCGCACGCTCTTGAGCTTCATCGGTTGATGCGCCTAAGTGAGGCGTGGCAACTACTTGATCAAGAGTAAATAGTGGTGAATCAGTACATGGTTCAGTTGCGAATACATCAAGGCCAGCACCTGCAACGCGACCTTCAGTGATCGCATCAAATAGCGCAGCTTCATCAAGAACGCCACCACGAGCAGCGTTGATGATGCGAACTGATGGCTTAACTTTCTTAAGCGCTTCAACACCAATTAAGTTGGCAGTCTCTTTAGTCTTTGGCAAGTGGATCGTAATAAAATCACTTGCTGCTAAAAGATCATCGAGTTCCATAAGTGTTACGCCAAGTTGGGCGGCACGAGCTGGTTGCAAATATGGATCGTAAGCAACCACATTCATGCCAAATGCCTGCATACGATGTGCTACTAGTTGACCAATGCGACCAAAGCCAACGATGCCGAGAGTTTTCTCAAATAGTTCAGCGCCGGTGTACTTAGAACGTGCCCACTTGCCATTACGAAGCGCAGCGTGAGCTGGTGAAACAAAACGAGCAGAGGCCAGAATTAGTGCGATTGCTAATTCGGCAGCTGAAACGATATTTGAAGTTGGTGCATTAACAACCATGACACCGGCAGCAGTTGATGCTGGAATGTCTACGTTATCTAAACCGACACCTGCGCGTGCAATAACTTTCAAACCTTTAGCAGCGGCGATTGCTTCAGCATCCATTTTAGTTGCAGAGCGAATCAAAACTGCATCTACGCCAGCAGCTAACGCAGGAAGAAGTTCAGCTCGGTTTGCGCCGTCGCAATGACGAACTTCAAAATCCGGACCAAGTGCTTCAAGCGTTGCCGGGCTTAATTCTTCAGCAATTAAAACAACAGGTTTAGCCACGGGATGCGCTGCCCTCTTTGTAATCGTCGTTGCCAGATTGCTTCATCCAGCTAAACATCTTGCGAAGTTCGCGGCCAACAGCCTCGATTGGGTGGGTCTCGCCCTTAGTGCGAAGTGCCTTAAATTCAGGTGCGCCAGCTTCTTGATCATCGATGAAGCGCTTAGCAAAGGCACCGCTCTGAATGTCTGCAAGAACTGCCTGCATATTTGCCTTAACGCTTGGATCGATAACGCGTGGGCCTGAAACATAATCACCGAATTCAGCAGTGTCAGATACTGACCAGCGCTGCTTTGCGATTCCGCCTTCGTACATCAAGTCAACGATTAGCTTTAACTCGTGTAGACATTCGAAGTAAGCAACTTCTGGCTGGTATCCAGCTTCAGTAAGTACTTCAAAACCATACATAACTAGTTGTGATGCGCCACCACAAAGTACTGACTGCTCACCGAATAGATCTGTTTCAGTCTCTTCGGTAAATGTGGTCAAGATACCGCCGGCGCGAAGTCCGCCGATTGCCTTGGCATATGAAAGTGTTAGTGGCCATGCGTTGCCAGTTGAATCTTGCTCAACTGCCACGATTACTGGAACGCCACGGCCTGCTGCGTACTCACGACGTACGAGGTGACCTGGGCCCTTTGGCGCAACCATACAAACATCAACTGATGCAGATGGCTTGATGTAACCGAAACGGATATTGAAACCATGACCGAAGAACAAAGCATCGCCATCTTTTAGGTTAGGCAAGATTTGCTCGGTGTAGATGTGACGCTGTAAATGATCTGGCGCCAAAATCATGATGACAGTTGCTTCTTTAACTGCCTCGGCAACGCTAGTAACGCGCAAGCCTTCTTGCTCAGCTTTGGCACGAGATGGTGACCCATCTTTTAAACCAACGCGAACATCGACACCACTGTCGCGCAGGTTAAGCGCGTGTGCATGTCCTTGTGAACCGTAACCAATGATCGCAACTTTGCGTCCTTGAATGATCGATAGATCGGCATCTTCTTCGTGATACATAGTTGCCATTTGGTCGTGCTCCTTATTTTTCTTGTTGGTTTTCGGTTGGTGGGTAATTAATTCTGATAATCAGGTTGAGTATCGTGGACTACGGGGGCCGCAGCAGGCTTGATTTCCTTGATCGATATGACGTTAATCAACTTATCGAGCTGGGCGATAACTTGTTCAAGGGCGTGGCCCTCAACGCTAACGACGATATCCATCTGGGAAACTTCAGGGTTGGCAGTTGGTCCAACAGTTAGGCGTTCGATGTTGTATGCGCGACGAGAGAAAAGACCAGCCACGCGTGCAAGAACACCAGGTGAGTTTTCAACTAAAACTTCGAGCGTATGTTGGGCCATTTTATAACTCCTGTGAATCCCAGTCAGGCGCAGTTTCACGCGCGATCATGATGTCATCATTTGAAGTTCCGGCTGCAACCATTGGCCACACCATCGCATCGCGATGAACGCGGAAATCAACAACTACTGGTTGATCATTAATGCTCATGGCTTTTTCAATAGTTGCATCGACATCTTCTGGTCGTTCGCAACTTAAGCCAACGCAACCCATAGCTTCAGCCAACATTGGGAAGTTAGGAACGCGCTTTGATTCGAGGCTGGTATTTGAATAACGACCTTCGTAGAAGAGCGTCTGCCATTGGCGAACCATGCCGAGGCTTTCATTGTTAATGATCGCAATTTTTACTGGAATATTATTTAGCGCACAAGTCACTAACTCTTGATTTGTCATC
>JBIILF010000034.1:0-6892 GCA_044232785.1 Candidatus Planktophila sp.
GGATTAAGTACTGGTTCAAGGTAACTTTGCCCGGCCAATTCCCGATTGTAGGCACGCTTTCGAAATTGCAGGAAGCACAGTTTCGTGGCGCGAATATGCCAGATCTCGATCCTTCGTTACGCCCAGGCAAGATAACTAAGTGGGGCGAATGGGTTAAGAGCGATTTCATAACTATTAACGGCGCTAAGACGCCGTGGCGAATATTAGGTATCTACGATGTCTTAGCTGAGAATGATGATGGCACTTTAGGTTTAATTGATTGCAAAGTTTCCGATTCCGAACGCGATAACGGCCAGTTTTATGCACCACAACTTGAGTCATATGCATTTGCACTTGAGAACCCAGCCGCTGGTAAGGCACGCGAAGTTGCATCAATGGGCTTATTAGTTTGGAAACCAAATTCAGTATTCGGAACAAATGCGAATGATTTTGGTTTCGGAGTAGAACAACGTTATGTGGCCGTCGAACGCGAACCAGAAACTTTCTTCAAGGTTATCGAAGAGCTATTGACTGTTATTGATGGTGAACTTCCTGAGCCAGGTTCTGGGTGTGGAACATGTAACTACTTAGCGCAACGGATAAATCTCGGGTAACGATTATTCTTCGTCGTCAGCAATCTGCTCTTTACGCTTTGTGGCGTAGATATCTACATATTCCTGGCCAGATAGCTCTTGAATCCTCATCATGATTTTGTCCGTTACTTCACGCAAATAATTCAGATCGCTTGAATCACCTTCAAAATACATTGGTTCGCCGAAGATCATCTCAACGCGCATTACTTTTGGAACAACAGTTCCGGTTGGTTGAATTTTTTCAGTGTTAAACATCGCGATCGGGATAATCGGTGCGCCAGAATCGATTGCCAGGCGTGCAATACCTGTGCGACCTTTATATAAACGACCATCTGGTGATCGGGTTCCTTCTGGATAAATTCCTAAACACTTGCCTTGCGCCAAAACACTCAACCCTGTCAGAAGGGCAGCCTCACTACGACGACCACCTGATCTATCAACTGATACTTGGCCAAGTGCAATAAATGTTAATTTCTTTAGTAGGCCCTTCGCACCAGGTGAGGTGAAGTATTCACTCTTCGCCAGAAAAGTAACTTTGCGCGGGACAACAAGTGGCATAAAAATTGAATCACTAAAGGAGAGATGGTTCGAAGCCATGATGACTGGACCTTTAAGGGGAACATTACGCAGCCCCTTTACCTTTGGGCGGAAGGCGAGCATCAAAAAAGGTGTCAGGAATGAGCGCAAGATGCCATACGGAACATCATCGGCTTTGCTCATTGCTCAACTCCTCTCAATCTCGGACATGACGCTCATCCTACGCGTCTCTTAATTTAACGCTAAATCGGTTCCGTTGCACTGATTTCTTATGCGAGTATGACGCTCGTGAGCCAAGATTCAACTCCCCCAGATCTGATTCTGAAAGGATCCGGGTCGAATGCTGCCGATGTGGTGCTAATCATTCTTGGCTCTCGCCAACCAATTGAAGATGCGATCGATCTTTGTGCCAGCTTTCAAGAGCGAGGTCACACAGTTGTTGTGACGCATTCTGATGGCGATGAGGAAGATTACAAATTGCCTTTACTGATAAGTGAATACAAAGTTGTGGGAAAAAATATTCATGATCTTCGGTCAGAAGATGATTCTGAATTAGTAAATGCTGAATTTGAATCAATCGTATCGACGCTTTCCCTAGATGAATCAACCGGTAGCAGTTATCTAGATCAACTAGATGAGATTGATAACTCAGAAAGATTTATTCAACCAGATCCGGCATTGCCAAGAATTAGAGAGAAAGCCAATCGCATCGCTGTGATGGCGCTAATCGGTGGACCACTCTGGATCATTGTTGCTTCAATATTTGCGATAGATCCGTTTGGAGTCGAACCTTGGCCAGGATTACTTGCAACTACTGGCGGTCTTGGAACACTCTTGTATCGTTGGAACTTAACCAGGGAAGAAGGCGATGATGGCACGCAGCTCTGATACTCGGGAATTTCGCTGGGGAATACTTGGAACTGGCGGGATTGCGCAAGCATTCACCCGCGATCTCTCCTACTTTAATAACCATATTGTGCAAGCTGTCGGTTCACGTTCACTAGAGAAAGCAACTGATTTCGCTCTCGAATTTCCGGGCTGCACGCCGTATGGAAGTTACGAAGAACTAGTTGCCGATCCCATGATTGATGCTGTCTACGTTGCGACTCCGCACCCCCAGCATGCGGCCAATACTATTTTGGCCTTAAACGCTGGCAAGCCCGTGCTCTGCGAAAAACCGTTTGCGGTAAATGCGACTCAAGTTCGAGCTATGGTCGCAGCTTCAATCAAAAATGACGTTGCCCTATTAGAAGCCATGTGGACTCGCTTCTTGCCGCACATTGCAAAAGCGCGCGAAATCTTGGCAAATGGCGTCATTGGTGAAGTAGTAAATGTCGAAGCAGATCATGGCCAATATTTAATGGGTCTAGGAATTCCACGTTTAATCGAGCCAGAGTTAGCTGGCGGCGCACTACTTGATTTAGGAATCTATCCGATTTCATTTGCTCATATGGTTCTAGGAAAACCAACTAAAATTTCCGCTGCCGGAGTTCTAACCGATAGAGGTGTTGATGCTCAAACATCTGCCATATTTGATTATCCAGGAGGCGCGCAAGCAGTATTAACCACCACCATGGTTACTCAAACTCCTTGTCGCGCGACAATTGCGGGCACTTTAGGACGCATTGAGATTGATCGTACTTTTTATAATCCAACCGAGATGCGCGTTGTATTACTTGATGGGTCCGTTACTGAGTACCCAAATACTTATCAAGGTCATGGTTTGCGCGAACAAGCGGCCGAATTAGAACGAATGGTTCATGCTCATGAAATTGAATCGCCATTGCTAACTCACAAAATGAGTATTGAGATTATGGAATCATTAGATGAAATTAGAAAACAGATTGGGTTGCGTTACCCCTTCGAAAATTAACTACGTGCTAAGTCAGCAACTCCGACTAAGCCAGCTTCGTTTCCTAATTCGGCTGCCACAATTAATGGATAAGGATGTTTGCCAGCAAAAGGCATATACCTTTGCATCGCTTCACGAGTAGGTGCTAAAAGAATTTCACCGGCATCAATTACTCCCCCGCCGATAACTACGCAAGCAGGGTCTAATAGAACAGCGAGCGATGCAATACCCGCGCCTAAATATTGCGCAGTCGTTTGAAAAGCAGCTAACGCCACCGCGTCGCCTTCGCGAGCAGCATCGGTAATTGCTTGGCCAGTTAAACCATCAATTGTTCCGTCACCTCGAGCCAATAGATTGCGGGCTAAATCTGGTGATGCGCTGATTGCTTCGCGAGCATGTCGACGAAGTGCGCTACCTGATGCATATTGTTCGAAGCAACCACGCGCACCGCAACCACAGAGATGGCCTTCAGGAACAACACGTAGATGCCCAAATTCTGCTGCTATTCCAAATGCGCCGCGATACAACTCATTGTTTACAACGAGACCACCGCCAACACCAGTTCCGATAGTTAGCATCATCATGTGAGCTTGATTGCGACCAGCTCCAAACTTTGCTTCGCCCCAAGCTGCAGCGTTTGCATCATTTTCAATTACAACTGGTAGCCCAATTAACTTTGTTAACTCAACATCAAGTTGTACGCCATTCCAGTCTGCAATGTTTGGAGTAGCCAACATGGTCTTGCGATCAGATGAAACAAATCCAGCAGCAGAAACTCCGACTGCGCTAATGGAATGATCTTTCATTAGCTCAAGTGCAACATCGGCAATAGTTTGGGTTAAAGCTTTACCACCTTCGCGTGGGGTATCGCGACGCGAAGTTGCCAAAACTTTTCCAGCTGCATCGACAACGCCACCCAGAACCTTAGTTCCGCCAACATCGACACCTACTGTTAAGGACATAGGAAAATTAACCTTCGAGGTGGGTTTTCAATTGTTGCAGAGCTTGATCGATAGTTGCTTGTTCATTTTTCTTGCGCATCATCGCGGGTATCGGCATCGGAATTTCGACACCCATCTCATAGGTAACTTCAGTAGTCTCTTCGTCAATCTTCCTAATTGAGTACGAGCCTTCCATTCCAGTGAGCATGTCGGCATCATTAAAGGAAAACAAGAGTTTGCTTGGTGCCTCAGACCAGTCATAATCCAATGTGACTTTATCTCTCAGTACTCCGGCTTCAATCATGAACTTGCCAGTAGTTAACCGGCCTTGATCGTCGGTGGCTATGACCTCAACTGACTTGATCGAAGTCGACCATTGTGGGTATTTGGCCAAGTCAAAGAGGGCGCCCTGGACCTCGCCGATGGGTGCATCAATAATTACGGTTCCGCTGCTTAAATCGCTCATGGCGCAAAGGTTACCCTCTTCCAATTCCACTATTCGCCACGCTAGCGTTATCCCATGAATGAGATAACCACACCTGCCCTAGTTCCCGCCGCGACCGCCGGAAACCTCACCAACTTAATTGCCGAACGTGCCTGGTTTGAACCAGAGCGCATCATGCTCTCTCGCCCATTAGGCGAAGGCTGGCAACCAGTTACTGCTCGTGAATTCGAATCCGAAGTTCGCAGCGCCGCTAAAGGTTTAATCGCAGCTGGCATCCAAATAGGAGATCGCGTAGCCATCATGGCGCGCACCCGTTACGAATGGACGATTCTAGATTTTGCAATTTGGTATGCAGGTGGCGCCGTAGTCCCAATTTATGACACTTCCTCGGCTGAGCAGATTGACTGGATTCTTAACGACTCTGGTTCAGTCGGTCTCGTCGTTGAAACTCCGGCTCTGCGCGAATTAGTTGAAACAGTAAGACCAGCACATACCCGCCATGTTTGGACTATGACCGATGGCGTCTTGGATATTTTAAACGCTTCCGGTGCGCACATTAGTGATGATGAAATTGATCGTCGTCGTAATTCACTTGTCCCAGATACTTTAGCAACTTTGATTTATACCTCTGGCACAACTGGAAAACCTAAAGGCGTTTCACTAACTCACGGAAACTTCTTATCTGAATGTGGAAATGTTGTGCAAGGCGCGGCAGATCTTTTCCTAAAGCCTGGCGGTTCAACACTTCTCTTCTTGCCAGTAGCTCACGTATTTGGTCGCATGGTGCAAATTGGTGCCATCGCTTCTGGATTGCATATGGCACATTGCAGCGATCCAGTCGGACGTTTATCTGCCGATCTTGCATCCTTTAAGCCAACTTTCGTGCTTGCTGTGCCACGTATTTTTGAAAAAATCTACAACGGTGCCGAAGCAAAGGCCGAAGCAGCCGGAAAGGGAGACATCTTCCGCAAAGCTGCCGCTGTTGCAATTGCATATAGCGAAGCACTTGATACCAAGAAGGTTTCACTATCACTTCGACTAAAGCACAAACTCTTTGACAAGTTAGTTTTCTCAAAGATCCGTGCTGCAGTTGGTGGACGTGTAGAAGCTGCTATTTCAGGTGGCGCTCCCCTAGGTGCTCGCCTCGGTCATTTCTATCGTGGTGCCGGAATTACTATTTTGGAAGGCTACGGATTAACTGAAACTACAGCTGGCGCAACTTTGAATTTAACTGGTGCGCTACGAGTTGGTTCGGTTGGTAAGCCAATTCCGGGAACCTCAATCAAGATCGCTGAAGATGGCGAAGTTCTCATTCGTGGCCCAATCGTGATGCGCGGCTACTGGCAGAACGATGCTGCTAATGCCGAAGTTTTTGATAACGAACGTTGGTTCCAGACTGGCGACCTAGGCAAACTCGACGATGAAGGTTTCTTATTTATCGTAGGTCGCAAGAAAGAATTAATCGTTACAGCTGGCGGAAAGAATGTGGCGCCTGCAGTCTTGGAAGATAGATTGCGTGCACATCCACTCGTGAGCCAATGTGTGGTTGTTGGCGATGCGCGTCCGTTTATCGGTGCGCTAGTCACTATTGATCAGGAATCTTTAAAGTTATGGGTCGCCGCCAATAAAAAACAAGGCGCTTCAATGGCTGATCTGAGTGTGGATCCACAACTAATCAGTGTTATTCAAACTGCCGTTGATGAAGCAAACAAAGCGGTAAGCAAGGCGGAGTCAATTCGTAAGTTCCGCATCTTAACGACTGACTTCACAATCGCAGGTGGTCAGCTAACTGCGAAGCTTTCAGTTAAGCGTCACGTTGTTGCGCAAGAATTCGCAGCTGAAATCGAAGCACTTTACGAGAAGGATTAGTTGAATAACCCAGGCGTTAACCAAATCGCGCGCAGAATCCATGATGGTATTGCGCAAGATTTGGTTGCGTTGGGGTACTCCCTCGATCAAGCGCTCGGTGCACCTGAACTGCCAATATCAACACGAGCCGAACTACGCTCTTTACGATTTGGTGTTACCGATTTAATTGAAAAAGTTCGGCGCGAAATTTTAAGTTTGCGTACCAATGCGCCCGATCTTTCTGAGTTAGCGAAACAAATCTGTGGTGATCGACTTGGCGTCGTTGAAGTGCAGCTAGAAATTGTTCAATCAGCGCTACCAATAGTCGTCGAATTACTGCGTAACGCCACCATCCATTCTGGGGCTAGCCTGATTAATCTCAGAACGCTCCAACGCGATGCTTTAACTGTTATCGAAATTAGCGATAACGGGACTGGGAGCGTTGAATTGAAAAGCGATCGGTTTGGTCTAATCGGAGTACGCGAACTTGTTTCTGAGCTCTCTGGTGAAATTGAATTTATCAACCTCGCACCCGGTCTCTTGATTCGAGTCTCGATACCTTCTTGAACCACCGGGTTCTAATCGTTGATGATCACCCGATCGTCCGCGCCGGTTTAGAAACGGCGTTAATCAAAGCGGGTTTTACAGTCTGCGCACATGCTGCCAGCAAAAATGAAGCAATCGCGCAAATTGCCCA
>JBIILF010000035.1:0-6858 GCA_044232785.1 Candidatus Planktophila sp.
ATAAAACGAAGACCATGGCACAAACTGCTGCCGATAAAGTTGGAATTCCAACTTGGGTAAAGTATGCGATTTTTGCTGGCGCTGCACTCTTCTCAATCGTTGCAATTGTTATTTACTTACATTAGTAACTAAAAACGAGATCTAATCTCCCAGAGGTCAACAAAGACTGGGTTGAATAAAGTACTAGCTAAGTATTTAACGCCAGCCGAACCACCGGTGCCCATCTTTGCGCCAATCGTGCGTTCAACCATTTTCACGTGGCGGTAGCGCCACTCTTGTAGCCCCTCATCAATATCCAGCAGGCGCTCACAGACACCAGCGCTTTCTGGGTCATTGCGATGAACTTCAAGCAATACATCTTGCACAGCTGGATTTGCGACATAAGCAACTGATTTATCGCGTGCGAGAACTTCGGCCGGGATTGCATGCCCGCGTTTTGAAATATAAAGCAGCAGTGAATCCCAAACTGAATTGCGGTTTGTGATCACCGAGATCTCATTCTGGATATCGGCTGGCAAGTGCCCTGCCATCGCGCCATCGCGCCGGCCAAGGATTGCTTCAACTTTTCTGAATTGGGCTGATTGAAAACCACTTGATGATGAAAGATAAGAGCGGAAACTATTGAATTGCAATGGTGTCATCGTTTCCAGAATATCAATTTGAGCCACACAAACTTTCATGATGGTGCGTATGCGTCCAAGTAGTGCCAGAGAGCGATGAGTATCGCCAGCCTCGAGTGACTCTTGCGCTGCTAAAAATTCGTGAATTAACTGTTTAAACCAAAGCTCGTAACTCTGATGAATAACAATAAAAAGCATCTCGTCATGTTCGGGGCCATCTGATAGCGGTCTTTGCAAACTAAGCAGTTCATCGATAGCTAAGTAAGAAGTATATGTAAGTGCTGGATTTACCTGCTGATCGCTCACGTAACTCTCGAATCTGTTTTTTCAATCTTTTCATATTGGCGAGTTGTCACGAGATCACGAATACGTTGGAAACCATCCCAAATTTCAACGTAGGAAGTCGGAAGTGGTGAGATTGCTAAGCGAATTGAATCTGGTGTGCGGTAATCCGGAACAACATTGGCAAACTGGCGAAGCGCAACGCAGATACGAGCAGCATCGGGATGGCCAATCGAAATATGACCACCACGCTCTTTAGCATCACGGGATGTCAATAAAGTGAAGCCCAAGTCAGCTAACCAGGCGTCATATAACTCAATCATCATTTGAGTTCCGGTGGCACACTTATGTGAAATCTGATTGATGCCAGCTTCTTCAATAATTGAAAATGCACTCTTGATACAACGCAAACCAATTAATGAAGGACTTGCGATCTGGAAACCACGGATACCTTCAGCGCGATCAAATACCGGCCCCATGCCAAATTGATCACCTTGTGAGAACCAACCTTGGATTGGAACTTGCAATTCTTCCTGCACGCGCTTATTTACATAAAGCCAGGCGGGTGCGCCCGGCCCAGAGTTTCCATATTTATAAGTACAGCCAACGGCTAGGTCTACCCCGTTAGCATCAAAATCCATTTCAATTGCGCCAACTGCGTGGCTGGCATCCCAGAGTAAAAATGCGCCGTGACTGCGCACTAAATCAGTCAACGACTTAATGTCATTGCGAGCACCTGATCGGTATTGAATTACTTCAAGAGTAACAAGTGCTACATCTTCAGATAAGTAAGGCTTTAATACATCAACCGTGATTCGCTCATTATCAGAGATCGCTGGATCTTCATTATCAATAATCACTAAATTCAAATTAAATTGTTTAGCAATACCATCGAGAATGTAGCGGTCAGTTGGAAAATTTGCAGCATCGGTGATTATTGTTTTACGCCCTGGGCGCGCATGAATTGCAGCCAAACAGAGTTGATAGAAATTAACAGAGGTTGTGTCGCAAGCTAAAACTTGGCCAGCGGCTGCACCTAAAGTTGAACGGCCAATTAAATCGCCAGTTGGTTGAGCTTCATCAACCCAGTGACCCCAGCCATTTACAACTTCGGGTCCCCATTCCTTCGTCATAAAATCAGTAACTGCCACAACCGTCGCATGCGGCAAGCGACCCAGCGAATTACCATCTAAATAACACATATCTGGATCGGTGATCACATATCGCTCTTTAAAGTGACGTAGTGGATCTGCGGCATCTAGTGCCACTGCATATTCTCGGTCAGTAACCTTCATGCGGTAAAGGTACGCTTTCCCCCTATGGCACGCAATCTTGTGAACGTTGAAAGCGTCAATAAAGCCTTCGATATCAAAGCGCTTTTAGTTAACGTTTCACTCGGTGTCGCCGAAGGCGATCGCATTGGAATTGTTGGACGAAATGGGGCTGGCAAGAGCACTTTAATGAAGTTAATTGCCGGGTTAGCAGAGCCAGATTCTGGGCGTGTAACCAAGAACAATTCAGTAAAGCTCGGAATGCTAAATCAAGTAGATATTGCCGATAAAGCAGCCACTGTGCGCGATGTGGTTTTGGGCGATAAAGCTAAGCACGAGTGGGCAAGTGATGCAGGCGTTCGCGAAGTCTTTACTGGCTTATTCGGAGGCTTCGATGATCACCTTTTTGAACGAACATTCTTATCTTTATCTGGTGGTGAGCGCCGTCGAGTTGGTCTAGCTAAGTTATTAATCGATGATCTGGATTTAATCCTGCTCGATGAGCCAACAAACCACCTTGATGTCGAAGGTGTTGCTTGGCTGGCAAACCACTTAAAAAATCGCAAAAACATTGCGGTAACAGTAGTAACGCACGATCGCTGGTTTTTAGATGAAGTTACAGATCGCACCTGGGAAGTTGTTGGCGGAAAAGTTGAAGAGTATGACGGTGGCTATTCTGCATTTGTTTTAGCAAAAGCTGAGCGTTCAAGGCAAGCAGCGGTATTAGATCAGCGTCGTAATATGTTGATCCGAAAAGAGTTAGCTTGGTTGCGCCGTGGCGCACCAGCTCAGACAGTTAAGCCTAAGTTCCGAGTTGATGCCGCCAATGAATTAATTTCAGCTGAACCAGCTCCACGTGACACCACCGAATTATTGAAGTTTGCCCAAAATCGATTAGGAAATACGGTTTACGAAGCACACCACTTACAGGTTCGCGCTGGCGACAAAGAGCTAATTGATGATCTTTATTGGAATGTCGGCCCAGGTGATCGCATCGGAATCGTTGGCGTAAACGGCGCTGGTAAGACCACTTTAATGCGCACTCTGGCCGGTGAGATTCCACCGACAGCTGGAAAATTAGTTACCGGAGTAACCGTCAAAGCAGCTTTTCTAACCCAGCATTTAGCTGAGCTAGATCCAACTTGGCGCGTGCTCGAAGCAGTAGAAAAAGTTGCTTCGCATATTGAACTTGGCAAAGGCCGCACTCTTTCAGCTTCGCAACTCTGCGAGCGTTTAGGTTTTGATCGCGACTCCCAATGGACCCCAGTTCGTGATCTCTCAGGTGGCGAAAAACGACGTTTGCAATTAACTAGATTGCTGATGGAAAGCCCCAATGTTCTAATGCTTGATGAACCAACTAATGATTTTGATATTGAAATCCTGACCGAACTTGAAGATTTATTAGATAGCTACGCTGGCACTTTGTTAATTATTTCGCACGATAGATATTTCTTAGAACGAGTTTGCGATCGATTTGTTGGGTTATTAGGAGATAAAAAACTGCTAGATCTACCGCGTGGAGTAGATCAATATTTAGAGCTGCGCGAGAAAGCAATATCTGGCGGAACCAGCAAAAAAGAGAATAAATCAACTTCATCGGCAGCTGAACAAAGACAGGCCAAGAAAGATCTGGCACGACTAGAACGTCAGATTGCTAAGTTAGAGGAGAAAATCTCTGCGTTAGTTGCTGAACAGGAGAGCGCAGAGTTCGATGCCGCTCGGTTAACGGAGATAACCACAGAATTATCTGAGCTAAATCTAGAAAAAGTGCGACGCGAGGAAGAATGGCTAGCGGCAACTTTGCTACTTGAAGGTTAAACTTGGAACATGAATAAATTAACACATGGCATTGAAGTTATCTTATTCCGTGCGCGCTTCTTATTGGCTCCGCTATACCTAGGTCTAGTAGGCGCCCTTGTTCTGCTCTGCTGGCGCTTTGTTGTTGAGTTCTATCACATAGCTCTACATATCGGCGAAGCTACTGCGCAGACTTTCACCTTAGAACTTTTAGCACTTCTTGACTTAACTCTGTTAGCTAATTTGATTCTGATGGTTATTTTTGCTGGGTATGAAAACTTTGTTTCACGAATTGATGTGGCGGCTGAATCAAAGGATCGCCCACACTGGATGGGCACCATTGATTTCTCCGGTCTAAAAATAAAGTTAATTGGTTCACTTGTTGCTATTTCAGTAATCGAGCTACTAAAAGATTTCATTGAACTTGCTGGCGAAGATCATGTGGGTGGAGGCACTAAGTGGCGCATCGTAATCCACTTAACATTCGTCGCATCAGGCGTGCTCTTTGCAGCAATGGATTGGATCGCAGATAAGCGTGAATTTCACGGCACGCACAAGTAATGCGTCTTGATTTACTAGCTGCTCTCTCTGGCTTAATGATTGCGCTACAGGCGCGCGCTAATGGTGAACTTTCACATCGTTTAAATAATGGCCTTGAGGCAGCGCTAGTCTCATTTGGTTCCGGCTTAATTATCATCGCTGTAATTTCGCTCTTTCACAGAGGAATAAAAGATGGAATTACAAACCTTCGTGCAGCGGTAGTCGCTAAAGAAATTCCCCGTTGGCGTTTATTTGCGGGTGCCTTAGGCGGAACTTTCGTAGCATTTCAAACTCAAGTAGTGCCGATTATTGGCGTTGCCATCTATTCAGTGGCCTCCATAGCTGGCCAGACTGCGATGTCGCTATACGTTGATCGCATTGGGTTAACCGGTGGTGGAAAGAAATTGATCTCCAGCAGGCGGGTAGCAGCGGCTTTGCTAACTGTTTTGGCAGTTCTAGTATCAGTTTGGGATCGAATTGATGCCAAGAATCTATCGATGTGGGCAGTATTTTTCGGGGTTTTAGCAGGCGCAATTGTTGGGGTTCAGCGCGCATTAAACGGTCAGATTAATGAACATTCCAAACAAAGTTTTACAACTTCACTTTTGAATTTCATCATGGGCACTAGCTTCTTGGTAATTCTATTAATAATTGCAGTAATTGCTAATTGGTCAGAACTCGCACCACTACCAGCTGGCCCATGGTGGATCTATACCGGTGGCGTGATCGGTGTTATCTATATTGCATTTACTTCAACAATTGTGCAGCATCTTGGGGTACTAACCTTTACGCTCTTTAGTGTTGGTGGACAGTTAGTTGGTTCATTATTAATCGATTTAATTTCACCTACCGATGGCGTTCAAATCAGCGCCTATCTAGTAACTGGAATAGTTATGACTTACTTTGGGGTGATCGCTGGAGGCGTAGGTAATTTACGAATCCGGAAACCAGCGAAAGTACAATAAAGAAGGCTGCAATTAACTTTGAATTTTCTTTAATCCAAGGAAATTGCAATGCGTAGTAACCAAGTAAAGTCATTCCGACTCCCCAGACCAGAGCACCAAGTGCATTTGCTGTTAAGAAGCGGTAGTAATTCATTTTAGAGATTCCGGCAATTGGTGGTACAAAAGTTCGGATCCACGGGTAGAAGCGGGCGAATACCACCGACCACCAACCGTAACGCGCATAAAATCTTTCGGCGCGAGCGATCATCTTGATAAATCCAGGGCGATTACTTTTTTCTAAATAGGAACGGCCTACTGTGCGCCCTAGCGCGAATCCGACTTGATCGCCCATAAATGCTGCTAAGAAAATAATGGTTACTAGCAAAAGAATATTTACATTACCTGTCGATGCAGCTACGAAGCCCGCAAAGAAAAGAAGTGAATCACCAGGAATAAAGAAGGCAACCAGAACGCCTGTCTCCAAGAAAATAACGATGCCCATAAATATATAGAGCAAAAATGGGGCCATTGAGGTTAAAAACCCTTGGTATGAGGTGAAATCCATTAGCAGCTCTTCTTTACCGCCGCAGCCACAGCCGAGACGACAGTTGGATCAAAGACGCTCGGCACGATGAACGAGGCATTTAGCTGTGAACTACTTACACAATCTGCAATTGCTTCGGCTGCAGCAATTAATAAATGATCAGTGATTTTATTTGCATTTGCATCTAGCAAGCCTCGGAAAATGCCCGGGAAAGCTAAAACATTATTAATTTGGTTTGGTTGATCGCTACGACCTGTAGCCACGACGGCTGCGTATTTTCTAGCGATTACTGGGTCAATTTCCGGATCTGGATTTGCAAGGGCGAAGACTATTGAACCAGTTGCCATGGCAGCAATATCTGCTTCAGCTAAAACATTTGGTGCGCTTACCCCGATAAATACATCGGCACCCTTCATCGCCTCATGAATATTTTCGCTGAAATTACTTGGATTGCAATTATCAATAAACCATTGGCGCATCGGATCATTTTCGCTCTTGGTCTCTTTACAAATAACACCATCTTTATCAAAGGCAATTATGTTTTTTGCTCCACTCTTTGTGAGTAAACGTGCAATTGCCGTACCCGCTGCGCCAGCGCCACTCATAATAATCTTTACTTGGGAAAGATCTTTCTTTACTAACTTGAGCGAGTTTGTCAGTGCTGCCAAAACCACGATCGCAGTTCCGTGCTGATCATCATGAAAAACTGGGATGTCTAGCAGTTCGCGTAAACGTGCCTCTATTTCAAAACAACGTGGCGCTGAAATATCTTCTAAGTTGATACCGCCATAAACCGGGGCAAGTAATTGCACGGTACGAACAATTTCATCGACATCCTGAGTGTCTAAACAAACTGGCCA
>JBIILF010000036.1:0-6798 GCA_044232785.1 Candidatus Planktophila sp.
CAAGCCCGTGCGGTTGAAATCGGACTCAAACATTTCCGCAGTCAAAGTGAAGTTTGTTCAGGTGCAATTTTGTGGCAATTCAACGATATGTGGCCAGCAATTAGTTGGTCAGTTGTCGATTACACCGGCTTTAGAAAACTTGCTTGGCATGCCATGAAATCTGCTTATCAACCAAGAACAATCTCAATTGGCCGAGTCGACCAAGGTGCGCAACTATCAATTCTAAATGACACCAATGAGGAATGGACTTCGACTCTTCAAATTACGTTGGTGGATTCGGCTGGAGCTGTCGCTAGCCAATCTAACTTAGATTTCTCATTGAAAGAGTTTGGCGTCACCAGTTACAAGTTAGTAGAGCTTTTTCCGCAGATTTCTAATTTAGATTTTGAGGGTTTCTTGCTCGCCAAGGTAGGAGAGTTAAAAGTTGCACGCAGAAGCACTCTTAATCCAGCTAAATTATCGCCAAAACATGAACTCACTTACCAGACAAAGATCGAGTCAGCAGCCCTACATGTAGAAGTAGTCGCAGTAAATTATCTTCACGAACTTTGTCTGCTCTCTGAAGTGATTGATATTGGAACTCAAGTAGATTCGCAGCTCGTAAGTCTGCTTCCAGGAGATGCTCACACCTTCGTAGTCACGGGCCCCCTCGAGACTTTAAGGAAAGTAGAGACTGCAGTTGAATCACTGCTTTGGTCTCATAATCGGTTAGTAAATACCTGATCACAAATGTGATCTATTTCTATACAACTTAGTTAAGATTTGCGTATGGCCACTAAGTCTAAATATGCGATTGCGATTGCAGCGCTATTGATCATTGGGTTGGCGCCGGCCCAAGGCGCTCTAAAAGTTGCCAAGATCTATGATGGCGACACCGTCACCATGGCTGATGGATTAAAAATTAGATTGCTGCAAATTGACGCACCTGAATTAGGTGAGCGCGAATGTTATGCCGATAAGTCAAAAGCAACTTTGATCTCTCTGCTATCCAAAAAAGGAACTATTTCATTAAAAGCTGATCCGGTATCTGCGTCATTTGATCGATACGGCAGAGCGCTTCGCTATATTTTTGTTGGCAAAGTAAACGTCAATCTGGAGATGGTAAAACTTGGGGCCGCAGCTCCGTATTTTTATCAAGGCGAAAAAGGTAGATATTCGACCGCAATGCTTAAAGCTGCAGAAGCTGCCAAACTTTATAGAGTTGGACTTTGGAAAGAGTGCCCAGGTACAAAATTAACCCCAACCAAGGCAATCACAACATATAAAGCCATCGAAACCCCAGTTGCGAACCCGAGTACTACTTGCGACCCAAACTACGGTGGTTGTGTTCCGCTTTATCCACCAGATTTAAATTGCAGCGATATCAAAGCCTTGGGATTAGCGCCTGTAACATCAACTGGCCTTGATCCACATGGGCTAGATGCCGATGGCGATGGTCAGGCATGTACTAGCTGATCTCTAGCCTGGTGGCTTTGCCGTAATAAAGTGAAATGTCAGTGGCTGCCCGTAAGATCAACGCAATGAGACTGGATGCCCGCGCTGCTTTGCAGTGCCACGAATATCTGCATAAATCATTTGCGCCTGCCGCTTTTGATTTAACTGATCGCGCGCCTGAATCCGAAATGATGCGCGAGCTGAAACGACAAGGCGATATTCACGAAGCGCGCACGATTACAAATTTACTCACTAAAAACCTTGAGATTTTAGTAATAGATAAAGACCAAGGCGAAATTGAGAAAGAACTTACAACGGCTGAAGCCCTTATTAATTCAACAGCTCAGATAATTATTGGCGCCTGGATCAGTTCCGTTTGCGAAGAGAAGATTGCCGAACTAACCGGCCGGGCAACTACCAATGACCTTGATCGTGTAAGTCGACCCGATCTGCTAATTCGAGTTGGCGAAGGCCCTGATGGCAAACCACGTTGGGCGCCAGTAGATATCAAAAGCCATGATCCGATCAGTGATAATAAATCGAGCAAACTCTATTTAGCTAACTGGAGTGCGCACTTACCAACCGATGCAACTGAAACTGTCGCACGACTAAATCTTGAAGATGCAACCCAGCTGGCTCACTATTACGAGCACCTTCGCACTTTAGGTTTAGCAACTGACCAAGGTTATGTTGGCGTAATTGGCCGCGATATTGAGACCATTGCATGGACAACACTTGCCGAAACGGTTCTTGGTTCAGGTGAAAATGCTGACACCGATTACTTAATGAAATTTGATATCGCTAAGCAAATAGTTGCCGCAGCACAGGCCCGCCAGAAAGACCCTTCGCTACCACCGGCTGCTTTTTCAGCACTCGATGGTGATGCCAAATTTGGCTGCTCTGCTTGCACATTTCAGATAATTTGTGAGCGCGAACTTAAGAGCCACGATAACGGCGCCGGGCATGTAACTCTTCTTGCTGGGGTCACTAAGAATGTTCAAGCAAAGCATTTCCCCGAGATAACCAGCATCCGCGAATTAGCGGCAGCTACCGGGTTAACCAAAAAGGCCGATAAATTTCAGATTCAAGCTCAAGCCAAAGTGCTAGATAAACCGATTTTGCTAGATCCAGATAAAGAGTTCTTGATCCCAGAATTTGATATCGAAATTGATATCGACTTAGAAAATAGCCTCTCGGCCTTTGTTGATAATGGTTTATCCGAAGTTGAAGGCCAGGATCGGGTTTATCTATACGGTTTCGGAATTCACGATCGCACTGTAAATAAAGATTGGCATAGCATTAATTTTGACTCCTACTCGGACTATTCAAATACCGAAGATGGTGAGTATCAATTACTCCTTAAAATGTGGAATTTTCTGAAAGAGCAAGTCGCTAGCGCCGAAGCGGCCGGAAAAACAATTGGCATATTTCATTACCATGTCCACGAAGTAACTTGGTGGCGTAACTTTGCCCGTAACCATGAAGGCAAAGCTGGGGTTCCAACTCTTGATGAAGTTGAAGATTTCACAGAAGCCTATTTTGTAGATCTGCTAATTTATTCAAAACAAGTTGCGCTCGGAACTACTGGCTATGGAATTAAGAAGCTAGCACCAAAAGCTGGTTTTCATTGGCAAGTTCAAGATCCGGGTGGCGCTCTCTCACTCTTAAAATATAAAGAAGCTGTTGACCAAACGAAATCTAAGTCCGAACGCGGCGAGGCAATCGCTTGGCTTTATTCTTATAATTTAGATGACGTACGTGCCACGTTTGCGGTTCGTGACTATCTGCGCAATTTAACTTTTTAATACTGCTTGAGCAATCGAGAAATCAGATTCAAAAACCATTAGCGCTGGGCCATCAAAAGTTTGTGTCAAATTAACTCGGATATCTGCAGCCATAAGTTTCTGTTTTAACATCTCAGCTTCAATGTAATTCTTAGGTGTAGGCAGCGCCACCAATAGACCGTATTGATCCTTTTTGCCAGCCATATCTGGGGCCGCTACAAATTTCTTACCTTTGGTTCGGTTGGAAAAAGCCCATTTTAATATCAAGGCCAGAAAAGCGAGTGCGAAAAAGCCGCCAAAAGATGAGAGAAAGAGCCCGTTATTGATTCCACCCAGCATTAGCTAAGCGTATTAGCGATGCCAAATTTATGCAGTACGAGTAACCTGCGCAGATGAGTTCTTACCTGTCAGCCCACGAAACTATCGCTGCAATTCGAAGCGGCAAGACAACGGCTGCTGCATTAGCCACCGAAGCGCTCGAACGAATTCAAAGCGTTGACCAATCTGGTTACGAGCTAAATAGCGTATTAGCAGTTTCAAAAAGCGCTTTAAGTGATGCACTTACGATTAATCAAGATTTACCACTCGCGGGCTTGCCGATATTTATTAAAGATAATATTCAAGCCGTTGGCTTACCGGGAACGGCCGGTTCTAAAGCACTTGAGAATTTTCCGGTTACCCAAGATGCCGAACTAGTCACTCGTTTGCGTGCAGCTGGTGCCAACATAATTGGTGCGACGAATTTATCTGAGTGGGCAAATATCCGCTCAACGACTTCAACTAGTGGTTGGTCAGCAGTTGGTGGACTAACTGCAAATCCTTGGATTCATAAACACAGTGCTGGTGGCTCTTCATCAGGGTCAGGTTCATCGGTCGCAGCTGGATTAGTCACGCTGGCAGTTGGCACCGAAACAGATGGTTCAATTATTTGCCCAGCATCACTTAATGGTTGCGTTGGAATTAAACCAACAGTTGGCAACGTTTCCCGAGTTGGCGTAGTTCCAATTAGCGATGCGCAAGATTCGCCCGGCCCAATGGCCCGTAACGTTGCAGATGCAGCGCTCTTGCTTGAAGTGCTCTCTGGAATTCCTAACTTAGTTGCTGCTACAAATTCAGCAGAGCCACTTCGAATCGGCATTGTTAAGTCTTGGTTATCAGATGATGCTGGAACTGATGCGCTATTTGAAGCGGCAGTAAATGCGTTATCCAAAACAAATGCCAAGTTGATCGAAATAAAAGTATCTGCACCAGCTGAATCAATTGGAAACGATGAGTATGAATGCTTGTTACATGAATTAGTTGATGACTTGGCTGCATATTTAGCTGGTCGAACTGATGGCGCAATTGTCTCTTTGGCTGAAGTTGTGAAATTCAACTTAGTAAATAGTGATACCGAACTAAAGTATTTTGGCCAAGAACTCTTTGATGCCGCACTTGAATTAGGTGGCCGAGCACGTACCTATAACCGCAAGCGATCTCGTAACCTGCAATGGGCGACGCAAACTCTTGATACTGCGCTAACTGATGTTGATGTTTTAATCGGCGCTTCATATTCACCGGCCTGGGAGAGCACCTTAGGCAAAGGCGATGATTACGGAAAAAATAGTTGGATCACGATGGCGCCAGCAATTGCCGGATATCCAATTGGCACTATTCCAATGGGCATTACGCAAGGTTTACCAGTGGGATTAGGTGTAGTCGCTCGCGCTAATGATGAAAGTAAGTTAGTTGCTGCAATGGCAAAGCTCGAAAGTGCAATTGGCTTTGGTGTTTTAATGCCAACCTTCACTAAATAGAATTAGTAAACTTAACTCGTGAATGATTTTCTAGTAATCCTTGATTTTCTCTCTACCTTTGCTTTTGCCATGGTGGGCGCGCGGCTAGCTGCAAGTCGTTTCATGGATTACGGCGGAATCCTCTTTGTTGCATCAATTGCGGCACTTACCGGCGGAACTTTCCGAAATTTGGTTTTAGATATTCCAATTGCTTGGGTGGAAAAGCCTTACCTACTACTTGCGGTCCTTCTGGCGGTAGTTCTCACGATTGTCTTTAAGTGGGCAAATGAAGTTGGCACCTTTGTGCTTTTCATGGATTCGATTGGTTTAGGTGTATCAGCCGTTGCCGGTACCGCGCTAGCACTCGATTTAGATACGCCAGCGATCCCATCGATTCTGCTCGGCTTATTAAGCGCCGTTCTTGGTGGACTGACTCGAGATTTACTCGCGCAAGTTCCACCTATTTTGCTGCACCGCGAAACTAATGGCACTGCAGCTTTTATCGGTGCGAGCGCTTTGGTACTCGCGATCGAGGCGGGCGCTACTCAAGAGTTGGCATCTGCGATTGGCTTTGTACTAGTAATAGGTATCCGCCTAATCTCGATTAAGCGCAACTGGAATCTGCCTAAAATCAAAAGCTAACTGGCTAGGTTTAATGATCTCGGGCTTGTATTATTTGAGCATGATCAAACGTTCGCTTTCACTCTTATTAATTACCGCTCTTTGCGTTGCGGTAGTTCCTGACGCGAGCGCCTTGACTGCAAAAGCCGGCGCAAAATGCACCAAGGTAAAGGCAACTTCAGTTGTTAAAGGTAAGAAGTACACCTGCATTAAATCGGGCAAGAAATTAATTTGGAACAAGGGCGTTGTGGTAAAGCCAGCCGCCAAACCAAGTACAAAGCCAACTGCAATTGGTGATCCGATTGGCGCAATCGGAGGTTCAACACCTGCACTAAATTGTCCAACTCCAGCTGCTGCAGATAACGAAGGCATTTCACAAATTCGAGCAGATGCTCTTCTTGGGATGTCAGAGAAGCAAGCCGAAGAATGCGCAAACTCTCTTGAGTGGATTTTTAGAGTGGGTCAGCGTGATGATGAAATGTTTGCAATGACTCGGGATTATCGGATGAATCGAGTAACGGTTACAGTGATGCTAGGCGTGGTCACACGCGTAGACGTTGGCTAAATTTCCTTAATTCCCCAAGTTGTAACCCTAAAAATCTAGGGGATATCCCGTTAATCCCGTAATATTTGACGGTAGTTAGGGGCCAAAATGAAGCGCTTTTCACAGAAAAAGTTTCGACTTTCTGCGGTAGCCATTCTCTCAACATTTATGTTGTTGGGCTCTTCGGCACATTCCGAGGCGTTAGACCTTGGAGCTAAAGGCAAATACATAATCTCGATTAATCCAATAGCGCGCGCGACTATCGAATCAGCAATTACTAAAGCTGGTGGCAAAATCGGCACTAAATATAATTATGTTTTTGATGGCTACGCAGTAGAGCTTCCATTGCTGATGGTTTCCTTGGTCAAGAAAATTCCCAACATTTTAAGCCTTGAGGCAGATCAAACAGCTGTCGGATTAGATATTCAAAATACCCAAACTCCCACGCCATCTTGGGGTCTTGATCGAGTAGATCAACGCACCCAAGTTGGAGGCACGGACTATGTAAGTTCTTATGGGTATCGCTCCGCTGGTGCGGGCGCCACTATTTATATTGGTGATACTGGAATTTATCCGCACTCTGATTTCGGAACACGACTTTCAACATCTGGATACTCAGCTATCTCTGATGGAAATGGAA
>JBIILF010000037.1:0-6787 GCA_044232785.1 Candidatus Planktophila sp.
TCACTTGTGCTGAAGTAAATGCTCTTGGCAGATATGCAGTCTTCGTACCGCTGGCAATCGGAAATGGCGAGCAGGCTCGCAATGCTGATTTCTTGGTTACTCAAGGCAGGGCAGTTTTAGTAGCTCAAGATGAGTTCAATACAGAATGGATAGCCAGGAACGTAGCGAGCGCAGTCGCGAAATCTAAAGAATTTACGACTGGAAATGAAAGTGACCGCGCCGCCGCTGCAAATATTGTGGCGTTGATGCATCGTCATGCCAGAATTGGGAAATGACGCCCACTTATACATTGCCAGAATTAATTGGCAAGCGCGTGCATTTCATCGGCATCGGTGGAGCAGGCATGAGTGGGCTAGCTCGGATTGCGCTATCGCACGGAATAAAAGTTTCGGGATCTGATTCCAATGATTCAAATGTTGTAGTGGCCCTGCGAGCGCTAGGGGCCTCAGTTGAAATTGGTCATAAATCTGAAAGCGTTGAAGGCGCTGATTTAATTGTTTTCTCGACCGCGATTTCTGAGAGTAATCCGGAACGAAGTCGTGGAAAAGAATTGGGAATACCTTTAATTGCTCGCGCAACGGCACTTGCGCTTTTAATGTCAGACTCAAAAAGTATTGCGGTCGCAGGCACACATGGAAAAACTACAACTTCCTCAATGCTGACTGTGGCTCTTCAAGCAGCCGGTGCCGATCCTTCATTTGCCATTGGTGGCACGATTACCGCATCCGGATCTAATGCTCATCGGGGCACAGGTAACTTTTTTGTGGCCGAAGCAGATGAGTCAGATGGATCATTCGTCGCTTATCGACCGTACGGCGCGATTATTACAAATATTGAATATGACCATGTTGATTATTTTGCAGATGAGAGTGCAGTATTTGAAGTCTTTACCGAATTTATCGCCACAATCTCAGAAGCCGGCTTCCTGGTTTATTGCAATGACGATAAAGGTTCACGCAAAATCGGAAGTGCTGTAACAACGACTCGTACCTTTACCTATGGAACTTCACCTGATTCTGACTTAGTAATTGATCAAATAACGCTGCTGCCGCTAGGTTCTAGCGCTCGCGCAATTTGGCATGGCAAAGTAATTGGCAACCTCGAGTTAAGCGTTCCGGGACATCACAACTTATTAAACGCTGCTGCAGCTCTCGCAACTGGACTGGTGCTTGACCACAAACAGAATGAACTAATTGCTGGGCTAAGCACTTTCAAAGGGGCAGGTCGTCGCTTTGAAGTTAAAGGAACTGTTAACGGCATCCGGGTAATCGATGACTATGGGCATCACCCCACTGAGATTGAAGTTACTTTAACTGCGGCCAGAAGGTTCGCCGGAGATGGCCGACTAATTGTGGTTTTTCAACCCCATCGTTTCTCGCGAACTAAAGCATTCATCAATGATTTTGCGCGTACTTTGGATATTGCTGATGAAGTCATCGTGCTAGAAATTTATGCAGCCAGCGAAAAACCAATCCCAGGCGTAAGTTCAGAGTTAATTGTGGAAAAAATGAAGCATGGGCGTTACCTGCCAAACTTTATGGCCGCAGTTGATGCGGTTGTTTCTGCAGCTAAGCCAGGCGATGTCATTATGACTTTAGGGGCCGGCGACGTTAGCTCATTAGCTCCAATTATTGTTCAGGGGCTTACCCAATAAATGTTTTTACGTAAACATCGACTATTTACAGTTTTAGCAATATTGCTGATTGCGGGTTTGGCTTATCTGCTCGGTTGGTCAAACATATTCACGATTAAAGATATTTCTTACGTGGGGGCACCTACAAAAAATAGTGAGCAAACCATTAAGAATCTGACAAATTTGAACACAGGTGAACGTTTAGCGCGCATCGAAGTCCGGAAAATATCGGCCCGTATCAATACTTTGCCATGGGTTAAAAGTGCAGATATTTCTCGCAATTGGATTTCAGGTAACGTCGTAGTTTCAGTGACTTCGCGAATCCCGATTGCCACATTTAATGGCCAGCTTATGGATGCCGCAGGTAAACGCTTTGATCTACCTGGTGGCTTCAACTTGAAAGTACCTGCAGTGCTAGCAAGAAATGCAGAAAGTGGACTGGCAGCGATTGACTTGTTTACTAAATTACCAACGGAATTCTCAACCCGTACTTCAGCCTTTACTGCCAAATCACCCGAAAATATTTTCTTCAATATTTCCGAAGGCAAGCGAACGCTATTGGTCATATGGGGAGCTGGAACTGAGATTGAGTTGAAACTAAAGGTTTATAAGGCTTTATTGGCACTTCCGGAAAATTCAAAAATTAAAAAAATCGATTTAACTGAACCACATTCACCAATTGTTAAATAGATTTTTTTGTAAATTGTTAGAAAAATAAAATTTAAAAAGATGCGTGGCGGTCTTTGCCTACGACCCCGACAGAGAATAGTTTCGCCCTATATCAGGCATAACAGTAATTCTCAACTGGAGGTTTACTGTTCTTTAGGAGGATAAAAAAGTGGCTTCACCACAGAATTATTTAGCAGTCATCAAAGTTGTAGGAATTGGTGGCGGTGGAGTTAATGCAATTAATCGCATGATCGATGTCGGATTAAAAGGTGTCGAGTTCATTGCAATCAATACTGATGCGCAACATTTATTAATGAGTGATGCAGATGTGAAATTAGATATCGGTCGTAAATCAACAAAAGGATTAGGCGCAGGTGCCGCACCTGACAAAGGTCGCGAAGCAGCTTTAGATCACGCAGATGAAATTGAAGAAATTTTACGTGGCGCAGATATGGTTTTTGTTACTGCAGGTGAAGGCGGCGGAACTGGTACCGGTGGTGCACCAATCGTGGCAAAGATCGCACGCGATTTAGGCGCGCTAACAATTGGTGTAGTAACTCGTCCATTTAGTTTTGAAGGAAAGATTCGTCAATCGCAAGCAGATGTCGGAATCGAAGAACTTCGCAGCCAAGTAGATACTCTGATCGTTATTCCTAATGATCGCTTGCTCGCAATTAGCGATCGCAGCATCACCGCCGTTGATGCATTTAAATCTGCAGATCAAGTTCTGCTCTCTGGTGTTCAGGGAATTACTGAAATCATTACTCAGCCAGGTTTGATTAACCTAGATTTTGCAGATGTAAAAACCGTTATGACCGATGCTGGTTCAGCGCTGATGGGTATTGGTTCTGCGCGTGGCGAAGATCGTGCGCGCCGTGCAGCTGAACTTGCCATCTCAAGCCCTCTTCTTGAAGCATCTATAGATGGCGCGATGGGTGTGTTGCTTTCTGTTGCTGGTGGATCAGATCTTGGTCTCTTTGAAATCAACGAAGCATGCGAACTCGTTCAAGCGTCTGCGCATCCAGAAGCTCGAATCATCTTTGGAACAACAATCGATGACGCACTGGGCGATGAAGTTCGAATCACAGTTATCGCAGCTGGTTTCTCAGGGGGAGAGCCAAAGAAGGTATCAGTGCCAGTAATTGATGCGGCGACTCTCTCAGGTCAAGCCGATCCAGTTCCAGCAAATGATCCGCTTTCAGTTGCACTAGATCTTGATGAAGATCGTCCGTTGCGCCCACGAGTTAAATTTGAGGAATATGCAACTGATGACGATATTGATGTCCCTGACTTTATGAAGTAGAGCATGAAGTAAAGATGGAAAACTTCTTTACAGATCGCCATGGTGGTTTTAGCCATGGCGATTTTGCTTCCTGGAACTTGGCAACTCATGTCGGCGATGATCCTGTTCATGTTTCCATGAATCAAGCGAAGTTACGCGAACAAGTTGGCGAGATAGTAGTTATGTCCCAAGTTCATGGCGACAGCGTTGTTGTAGTTGAGCAAGTACCGTCACAGCCACCAATTGCAGATGCTTTGATTACCAGCAATCCAAACTTGGCGCTGGTCGTGATGGTGGCCGATTGCATTCCACTATTACTTCGAAGTGAGAAATTAGTTGCGGCAGTACATGTGGGGCGGGCAGGTTTAGTTAACTCAATCGCTTTGAAGACAGTTGACATGATGCGCGAGCTGGGCGCTGTGAAAATCGTTGGTTTCGTTGGCCCCGCAATCTGCGGTAGTTGCTACGAAGTCCCGCAAGAATTGCAAAATCAAGTCGTGGCTTTACACCCAACTGCAAAGAGTGAAACTAAATCTGGCACCCCTGCGCTGGATTTAACGAACGCATTGATTTCCACCCTGGCAGCTGTTGATGTATCTGTCACAATTAAACCGGGTTGTACATTTGAAGAGGAGAACTTATTTTCTTTCCGCCGAAATCAAGTAACTGGCCGCCAAGCAGGCGTGATTAAATTATGAGTATTCGTAAAATTGAAATTTCTCAGAATCTGCAATTAGTCAAAGATCGGATTGCCCGCGCAGCAGAATTGGCAGATCGCAACCCGGCCGAGATCGAACTAATTGTTGTAACAAAGACTTTTCCGATCACAGATATTGAACTGCTATGTGAACTTGGTGAGCGTAATTTTGGCGAAAATCGCGACCAGGAAGCTGCCCCCAAAGCTGCAGAAATCTCGGCGACTTGGCATTTTCAAGGACAAATTCAAAGCAATAAAATTAAGTCGATCAGCCAATGGGCAGATGTAATTCATTCAATTTCAACTGCTAAAGAAATTCTTAAATTTGCCCAGAGTCCACGCAGTCACCAAGTTTTCTTGCAAGTCTCCTTAGATGGCGAGTTAGAGCGCGGGGGAGCCAACCCCAGTGCGTTGGCGGATTTGGCTGAACTGGTAAATGAAAGTAATAACTTAGAACTCATGGGGTTAATGGCAGTCGGCCCACTTGGAGTAGAGCCCGTTATCGCTTTCGCCAATTTAGCCCAGATACATCAAGGGTTTACCAGCGATTTCCCAAATGCCAAATATCTTTCGGCCGGCATGAGTGGCGACTTTGAAGCAGCAATTTTGCAGGGAGCGACACATATCCGCGTAGGTAGTTCAATCCTCGGTTCCAGATCACCCCACTAGTAACCTTGTCACATGGCATTTTCAGTAGGCAAAGTAGCGACCTTCTTAGGTCTTAAAGATGGTCCCGGGGCAGAAGAAGATCTTCCAGTTGTACGAGAACAAGTACGCGAAACGGTTCGCGTACCTTCCGTAGCTATTCGAGAATCTCGTGGTGTGCGAGCAGTCGTAGCTGTGCAACCAGAACTTTCAACAATCGATCGCATCGTTACTTTGCACCCACGCACTTATAGCGAAGCGCGCACAATTGGTGAGCATTATCGCCAAGGCAATCCTGTGATCATGAATCTAAGCGACATGGAAGAATCCGAACGTAAGCGTTTAGTTGACTTCGCTAGTGGTTTAGTTTTCGGACTACGTGGAAGCATTGAACGCGTAACATCAAAGGTGTTTTTGCTTTCACCTGAAAATGTAAGTGTTAGCAACGATGCAAAAAATGCAGCTGCTGAAGCTTCTTTCTACAACCAGAGCTGATTCGCTAGATGTTTAGTATTGGCGGCTTGCTCGCCGATTTATTACAGCTATTTCTGCTCTGCTTATTTCTACGCTTAATCCTAGATTATGTCCGCATGGCTGCATCATCGTGGCGTCCACGCGGAGTTCTCTTGATTGCAGCAGATCTAATTTACGCTATAACTGATAAGCCGCTTGGTTTTGTACGCCGCTTTGTAAAGCCGCTCCGAATCGGAGGCGTGAGTATTGATCTCTCATTCCTGATTCTCTTCGTGGTAATTTCCAGAGTTGCTCCGCTATTGCGTTCTTTTTAATTAACATCCTTAACTAAAAGAACTGCTAGGCCAAGCTCGTTATCTGATAGTTGAATTGAGCTATCAACCTGCATTTGAGTCGCAAGCACTTCGCTTTGAATATGTTGCGCATCTCCGGCAATCGCGGCCATCACATCATCATTTGCGTTGTATGAAACGCTGATGCGATCTGAGATATCAAAGCCAGTTGTCTTTCGAGCATCTTGAATAAAACGGATTACTTCGCGCACTAATCCAGCAGCGATTAAGGCTGGGCTAAGAGCTAAATCAAGGGCAACACTTTCGCCATCGTGGCTGGCCACGTTCCAGCCACTCTTAGGAGTTTCGGTAACAACTAAATCATCGAGCGTGATTTCCCATTGGTCGACTTTTGCCGAATCGCTCGCACGCAAAGTCGTAACTAACTCGGCGGGATTCTGCGCTGAGATCGCTTTAGCTATCTCTTGAACTGCGCCACCGAACTTGGTACCCAAAGTGCGGAAGTTTGCTTTGATCGAGATATCAACTAACTCGCCATCAGCACTGGCAATATCTTCTAGGTCTAAAACATTTAACTCTTCGGCAATCTGTTCTTTCATCGCAGTCGGAAGTGCTGCCCAACCTTTTGCTGAGATCAACGCACGTTGCAGTGGTTGGCGGATCTTTACGCCGCTTTCAGCGCGAGCTGCTCTACCGAGTTCAACGATTCGTTTGGTCAATGCAACTTGGGCTGAAAGTTCTTGATCGATCTGAGAGCGGTTTGCCACTGGAAAATCAGTTAAGTGAACCGAAGTAGCAGCTGCGCCATTTACCGGGCGAATTAAAACTTGCCAAACTTCTTCGGTAATAAATGGCACCATCGGCGACATCAACTGAGTAAGAACCACAAGTGATTCATGCAAAGTAGCCATCGCTGCCACATCGCCATCCCAGAACCGGCGACGCGAGCGGCGGACATACCAATTAGAAAGATCGTCGATAAAAGCAGCGAGAGCTTTTCCAGCTCGTTGAGAATCAAAATCACTTAGCGCCTCATCAACTTCGATGATCAGAGATTGCAGTTCACTATTGATCCAGCGATCCATCAGTGGTCG
>JBIILF010000038.1:0-6712 GCA_044232785.1 Candidatus Planktophila sp.
GTAACCCGACCACAAATAAAGTAGGGATACGAGGTTGAAGTAAGACTGATTTTGAGAATATTTTTGGCATGAGCCAAAGTACTTTTATCTTCGAAGCGACGACTTTAGTTATCCACAGATGTAGAAGCATCAGCGGCCGAAGATAAAGAATGTTCCGCGGAGGTTGTCCGAGCTAACAACAAACCCTGGCTGGGCAATCAGTTCCAGATAAACCAGCGATTACAAAAATTAGTGATTCAGCCGAAGCGAATGTAATGAGCGGAGGATGAGGGATTTGAACCCTCGATAGGTTGCCCTATACACGCTTTCCAAGCGTGCGCACTCGGCCGCTATGCGAATCCTCCCGCGCAAATCAGGCCCCAACTGAGCGTAAAACCAGGCTCAGACCTAATCAGCAGGTGAACTCTATCGGTAGCAATAACTATGCTTAGACCAGATCCCTCGCGCGACGTTATCGCGTCCGAACTCCCCCAGGGTAGGAATACAGCAAGGGTAGGCGTGCTCTGACGGGTGCGCGAGGGATCCCTTCAAGATTTATTTGTTGGAACTAGAGTTCGGCACCGATGAGTAGGAAGAGCGGAGATCACAAGCGATGTCACTAGCTTTGTATCGCAAGTACCGCCCATCGGTTTTTGCTGATGTCATCGGGCAAGAACATGTCACTGTTCCACTTTCAAATGCACTCTCTGGTGATCGCACACATCATGCGTATTTATTTAGCGGACCACGTGGTTGCGGAAAAACTTCTTCAGCTCGCATCATGGCGCGTTCACTTAATTGTGTCGAAGGCCCAACCCCAACACCATGTGGTCAATGTCAATCTTGTAAAGATCTAGTTGCCAATGGCCCTGGTTCACTTGATGTAATTGAAATTGATGCAGCAACACATGGTTTAGTTGATGATGCTCGCGATCTGCGCGATAAGGCATTCTTCGCACCAGTGCAATCGCGTTACAAGATTTACATTATCGACGAAGCACATCAACTCGGAACAGGTGCAGCAAATGCGCTTTTAAAAGTTGTTGAAGAACCGCCTCCCCACGTTATTTTTATTTTTGCAACAACTGAACCTGAAAAGTTAATTTCAACAATTCGTTCGCGTACTCACCATTATCCATTCCGATTGGTTCCACCTGGAATTTTGGTTGCGCACTTAGAGAAGATTTGTAATTCCGAAGGCGTAAAAGTCGCGAAAGGCGTATTGCCATTAGTCGTTCGCGCATCTGGCGGCTCTGTTCGTGATGCACTTTCAATTCTTGGCCAACTATTAGCTGGTGCCGGAAGCGAAGGCGTTTCCTACGAAATCGCGATACAACTACTTGGCTTCACTGATGGTGCGCTATTAGATGATGCAATCGATGCACTAGCTGCTCGCGATGGTGCATCACTATTTAAAACAGTCGATCGCGTAATCGAATCGGGCCACGACCCACGTCGTTTCACCAGTGATTTCCTTGAGCGCCTGCGCGATTTAATGATCGTCGATGCGCTGCAACAAACTAATGCCAACTCAATTTTGCGCGACCTACCTGAAGATCAGATCGAGCGTATGCGCACGCAAGCCAATCAAATTGGCGCAGCAAACCTTTCTCGCGCAGCCGATATCGCAGCCGAAGGCCTCACCCAAATGCGCGGCGCCACTGCCCCACGTTTAATTCTCGAACTGATCTGCGGGCGCATCTTGTTGCCAGGCGGCGACACCAGCGAGCGCGGATTACTCAGCCGCATCGAGCGCCTCGAGCGCGCCGACTCAATTTCTACCCCCGCCGTCAAAGCAGTGGAACCCAAGCCAGTAAAAGTTGAAGAGGCTGTTTTAACGGAGCAAGACGATTTTAAAAAAGCTCTTCCCAAATCGTCGGATCCGATTAAAACAGCCGTTCCGGTCGCAAAGAATTCCACAATCGACGTAACAGGTCTGCGCCGAATCTGGCCCGATGTAATCGAAGAGGTCAAGAAGAAGCGCCGCTTAACTTGGTCACTGCTAAGTGCCAGCGCGCATATTGTTTCGATGGATGAAAACTCAATCACGATCGGCATTGTTAACCCCGGAGCGCGCGATTCATTCTTGCGTTCTGAATCTGATGTGATCTTGCGCCAAGCATTTGTTGATGTAGTTGGCGTTGATAAGAAGATCGAAGTAATTGTTGATTCCTCAATGGATACCAACACTCCAGCAGCTCGCGCAGTGCGCGTCGACGAATCACCAACCGATCAAAATCAACTCTCTGGCCCCGAACTTCTTGCTCGCGAACTTGGTGCCAAAATAGTTAAAGGCGATAAATGAGCACTGGAATGTATGAAGGCGCCATTCAAGATTTAATTGATGCACTAGGTCGCTTGCCGGGTATTGGCCCAAAGAGTGCACAACGAATTGCTTTTCATATTTTGCAATCCGAACCTGAAGTTGCAGTTGCGCTTGTTGAATCGATTCGCACTGTTAAAGAGCGGGTTAAATTCTGCATTGAATGCGGCAACGTTTCCGAAGAAGAACAATGCCGTATCTGCCGCGACCCACGTCGCGATCGCACCGCAATCTGCGTGGTCGAAGAGAGCAAAGATGTAATCGCAATCGAGCGCACTCGCGAATTCCGCGGTACTTATCATGTGCTCGGTGGCGCAATTAGTCCGATCGATGGCATTGGCCCAGATCAATTACGCATCAAAGAATTAATGATCCGCTTGGCCGATAACACCGTGACTGAAATTATTTTGGCGACTGACCCCAACCTTGAAGGCGAGGCAACGGCTACCTATTTAGCGCGCGCTTTGGCCCCGTTGGGTATGAAGGTTTCACGGCTAGCTAGCGGTCTGCCAGTAGGCGGCGACCTGGAATATGCCGATGAAGTTACCTTGGGCCGCGCATTTGAAGGTCGTCGCACTATTTAGCAGTTCTATCTCATTATGTGGATGAGCATCCGTATCATTATTTGAGATATCCCCTTAATCGGTGGCAAGAGGGGCTATTTATAGTTCAAACTTCGCTACATGGGGTTAATTGTTCAGAAATATGGCGGCTCTAGCGTCGCCGATGCCGCGGGCATGAAACGGGTTGCCGCCCGCATTGTGGCGAGCAAACGCGATGGAAATCAGGTCGTGGTCGTGGTTTCGGCCATGGGAGATACCACCGATGAATTAATCGATTTAGCTAATCAAGTTACGCCGATTCCTAATGGCCGCGAACTAGACATGTTGCTAACTGCCGGCGAGCGAATTTCGATGGCGTTACTTGCGATGGCAATTTCAAGTTTGGGTCACGAAGCGCGTTCCTTTACTGGCAGCCAAGCTGGCGTAATTACCGATTCCTCACATGGTCGCGCGCGCATCATCGATGTGACACCCGGTCGAATCCAAGAAGCGCTTAACGAAGGTGCGATTGCAATTGTTGCTGGCTTCCAAGGAATTTCGCAAGACACCAAAGACATTACAACTCTTGGCCGCGGCGGCAGTGACACAACTGCGGTTGCACTCGCAGCAGCGCTCGATGCCGATGTTTGTGAAATTTATACCGATGTTGATGGCGTATTTAGCGCCGACCCACGTGTTGTTCCCTCTGCCCGTAAATTAAAAAGCGTTACCTATGACGAAATGTTAGAACTCGCAGCAAGTGGTGCAAAAGTTCTGCACTTGCGTTGCGTTGAGTATGCCCGCCGTTATGACTTACCAATTCATGTCCGTTCAAGTTTTTCCACTAACGAAGGAACCTGGGTGGTCAAAGATCATCCGGAAGGAGACCAAATGGAACAAGCAATCATCTCAGGTATCGCACACGATAAATCGGAAGCGAAAATTACTATTGTCGGCGTGCCTGACCGCACCGGTGTTGCTGCGCGCATCTTCCAATCAATCGCTGATAACGACATCAACATCGACATGATTGTGCAGAATGTTTCCGCTGCTGCAACAGGTCTTACTGATATTTCATTTACTTTGCCAAAGTCTGAAGGCGCTAATGCCACACAGATTCTGCAGAAGCTACAAGGTGAAGTCGGTTTTGCCTCAATTCTCTACGATGATCAAGTTGGCAAAATCTCACTTGTTGGCGCTGGCATGCGCTCGCACCCAGGCGTTACCGCTACTTTCTTTGCGGCCATGGCTGAAGCCGGTATCAATATTGAAATGATCTCAACTTCAGAAATTCGGATTTCGATTATTTGCCGCGTAACTGATCTCGAAAAGGGCGTGAAGGCCGCACATACTGCTTTCCAACTCGATGGTGATTCAGGTGAAGCAGTTGTTTACGGAGGCACTGGCCGATGAGTAAAAAACCTTCACTGGCAGTTGTTGGCGCAACTGGCGCCGTCGGAACCGTAATGCTTGGCATCTTGTCAGAGCGCACTGATGTCTGGGGCGAGATTCGTTTAATCGCATCCGCGCGAAGTGCTGGTAAGAAATTAATGTGCCGCGGGCAAGAGTTAACTGTTGTTGCACTTTCACCTGAAAGCTTCGATGGCATTGATGTTGCCATGTTCGATGTACCTGATGAGATTTCTGCTGAGTGGGCGCCGATTGCGGCATCACGTGGGGCAGTAGTCGTTGATAACTCAGGCGCTTTCCGAATGGATGCCGATGTTCCGCTAGTTGTGCCCGAAGTAAATCCGCAAGAAGTCAAAAATCGTCCGCGTGGAATTATCTCGAATCCAAATTGCACAACACTTTCGATGATTGTGGCTCTTGGCGCACTTCATGAAAAGTATGAACTCAAAGAGTTAGTGGTTTCTTCTTACCAAGCGGCATCTGGTGCTGGTCAAGCGGGCATCGATTCGTTGCGCGCCCAGATTGCGGCAGTTGCAAATACCGAAGCTGGTGATGCAGCCGGAGATGTCCGCAAATATGTAACTGACTTAGGTCCATTCCCAGCACCACTTGCGCTAAATGTTATTCCTTGGGCTGGTTCGCTAAAGGCCGATGGTTACTCATCTGAAGAGTTAAAGGTGCGCAATGAATCTCGCAAGATTTTGGGGCTACCAAATCTAAAAGTTTCCGCAACCTGCGTGCGCGTGCCAGTTATTACGACTCACTCGCTAACTGTGCACGCTACTTTCGCAAAAGAACCAAGCCGCAAAGAGGCACAAGACATCCTGGAAAACGCTGCTGGCGTGAAGTTGGTCGATGATCCTGAAAATCATAAGTTCCCAACTCCGGCCGATGTTGTTGGTACTGACCCAACTTGGGTTGGCCGCGTTCGCAAGAGCATTGATGATCCAATGTCACTTGATATGTTCGTTTGTGGCGACAATCTACGCAAGGGTGCTGCGCTAAATACTGCGCAGATCGCTGAATTACTTGCTCTTGAATTTACAAAGTAGGCTGACCTCATGAGCATCAAAGCGCAATTGAAGTTAGACCTTACTGAAGCAATTCGTTCTCGCAATGAAATCGTTTCGGGCACGATTCGCATGGTGCTAACTGCCATCACTAACGAAGAGGTAGCTGGCAAAGAAGCCCGCCAACTTTCTGAAGACGAAGTAATTGCGGTGTTATCGCGCGAAGCCAAAAAACGTCGCGAAGCTGCCGAAGCTTTTGCCGATGCTGGTCGCGCCGATAAAGCAACACTTGAAAAAGCTGAAGGCGAAGTTATTGCAAAGTATTTACCAGCTCAATTAACTGAGGCCGATATCGCAGCCATGATTGCTGAAGCAATTGCGGCAACTGGTGCTGCAGGACCTGCCGATATGGGCAAAGTTATGGGTGCTATTAAGGCCAAGATTGCCGGCAAAGCCGATGGCAGTGTCGTTTCATCACTAGTGAAAGCAGCGTTAAACAAATGAGTGATTCAAAGAAATTCGAATATGCAACAGTTCCACTTCTATCTCATGCAACTAAGCAGATTCTCGATACTTGGGGTTCTGATGGCTGGGAACTTGTACAAGTTGTACCTGCACCAGGAACTGGCGAACAGTTAGTTGCTTACATGAAACGAGAAATCAAATGAATAAAGTAGACGTTCGCGCAAAGCTAGCTGAACTAGGCCTCGAACTACCAGTCGCTGCGCTACCTGTTGCTGCCTACGTGCCAGCTATTCGCACTGGAAATATCGTTTTTACCGCAGGCCAACTGCCATTAGTTAATGGCACCATGGCAGGTGTTGGCAAAGTCGATGGTGAAATCACACCAGAGCGCGCTAAAGAGTTAGCCCAGGTTTGTGCATTGAATGCATTAGCAGCCGTAGAAACTGTGGCTGATATAAATAAAATTACCAAGATTGTTCGCGTAGTTGGTTACGTCAACGGAGTTCCAGGCTTTATCAATGCGCCAATAGTTGTTAACGGCGCTAGCGAATTGTTCTTAGCAATCTGGGGCGATGGTGCAAAGCATGCACGAAGCGCTGTTGGTATTGCGGAATTGCCTTTGAACTCACCAGTTGAGATCGAACTAACAGTCGAGATAACCGACTAATTACTTACCGCGTTTTCCTAAACGTTCAACGTCAGTAATTAACACCGCACGACCATCAAGCTTTAACCAACCGCGGCCAGCAAAATCGGCCAAGGCTTTGTTAACAGTTTCGCGTGAAGCACCAACTAATTGAGCTAACTCTTCTTGAGTTAGATCGTGGTGCACAAATAAACCTTCATCGGTAACTTTTCCGAAACGATCACCTAGATCAATTAACGCCTTAGCAACTCGGCCTGGAACATCAGAGAAAACTAAATCGCCAACTGCTTCGTTAGTGCGACGTAGGCGCTGAGATAAACGCGCAAGGAGTTGCAAT
>JBIILF010000039.1:0-6697 GCA_044232785.1 Candidatus Planktophila sp.
AGCGCCAGAGGTCCAGATCGCAAAGTTTGTGCCTTCTTCGGTAACTGTTGCACCTAGGTATCTCGGATCTGCTGGCAACATGGGGCTATCTTGCCCGATAGATTTGGATTAAGCAGGAATTGAGATTAAACCTCGGCGAGCCAGTGTTGTGCATTCAATTACTTCAACGGGTGAATTACTTTTCAATACCTTTATATTGCGCCCCGCTGCCCACTTTGCTAGTCCGTTCAAGAGTGGTTGATTGATGATTTCAATCTGATCAACATCTAGTGCCAGCAAGATCGTTTTCATGATTTTCTTATTTGTGATGATTCTGCGGCCGCCAGTAAATGGAATCCGCAGCGATGGTAAGTTGATGATTTTGCCATCATCAGTTTCAACCGTTGCTAATTGATAGCTAGGCACAAATGCGATGAATTCATGGCCAGCGCTCTTATAAGTTGCTGCAGATCTATGTAGTTGCTCGATCTGGGCAGTTGCAGTTGGACCATAGAAATTAGTGATGTGAGCGATTCTCATGGCCAAATAATGGCTAGGCGTTTCAACCAGGGAAGGGCCAAGAGGTGAATTTCGAGTGACGCTTCGGTGAAGAAATCTGGCCGGGAGCCCACTTTTGGTGTTGGCAGCGCCCATACTGGCCAGTAACATCTTCCTATGAAGATTGCCGTATGCGTAAAACAGGTGCCAGATTCCTGGGCTGAGAAGAAAATGGTCAATGGCGTCCTCGACCGTGAAGGTGTGGATGCTGTCCTGAATGATCTTGATGAATATGCAGTTGAAGAAGCGCTGCGAATTGTCGAAGCTCATGGTGGCAATGAAGAAGGCGCACCAAATAGTGTGACCATTCTTTCGATGGGCCCAGAGCGCGCGACTGAAGCAATTCGCAAGGCGCTATCAATGGGTGCCAATGATGCAATTTTGGTTAGCGATGCGGCACTCGCTGGTTCTGATGCGCTGGCAACATCTAAAGTATTAGCTGAAGTAATTAAAAATGGTGGATTTGATTTAATAATTTGCGGAACGGAATCTACCGATGCTCGCATGAGCGTTATTCCAGCAATGTTGGCGCAACGACTTGGCTGGGCGCAATTAACTTTTGCTTCAGCTGTCGCTGTTGATCCTGCGGCAAGTTCGATCACAATTTCCCGAACTACCGAAGCTGGCATTGATGCCATTACTGCAAAGCTGCCGGCGGTAGTTAGCGTAGTTGAAAAGATTAATGAACCTCGTTATCCATCTTTTAAAGGAATCATGGCTGCCAAGAAAAAAACTATTGAGAGTCGCGATCTCGCCGCAGTTGGAGTTTCAGCAGAATCAGCTTGGTCGTTAGTTGCTGATTCCGCACCACGTCCACCACGCGCAGCAGGTGTGAAAGTTACCGACGAAGGTAATGGCGGAAATGAATTAGCGAAGTTCCTAGTAGAGAAGAAATTCATATGAGCGCAATATTTATTCTTGCTGATTTCGCTGGTGATAAATGCACTAAAACAACGGCTGAATTAGCCACTGCTGGCGCTCGCGGTGGCAGTGTTACCGCAATCGTTTTAGCTGCACCTGGTGCAGGTTCTGCACTAGCGGCATCAGTTAAACAAGGCCCAATCGCTAACGTATTAGTAGTTGAATCTGCTGACTTCGCAACACATGGAGTTGCCGCGGCAGCCGATGCGATTGCCCAAATAATTGCGCAGAAATCACCATCTGCACTTCTAGTCGCCTCTCATGCATTTGGCAAAGAAGTAGCGGGCCGCGTTGCCGTAGCAACTGATTCCGGAATTATTACTGATGCAGTTGATGTGTCGGCAGATCTAACTGCAACACAATTAGTTTTTGGTGGCTCAACAACTGTGCATTCCAAAGTTTCCAAAGGCGTTTCGGTTATCACGGTTCGCCCAAATTCTGTTGAGGCAGATCTCGCTGATTCAACTCCTGCCGTAGAAAATCTTTCAATAACTATTTCTGATTCGGCAAAGTTGGCAACTACAACTTCATCAACTCCACCAGTTAAAGGTGGCCGGCCAGAACTTACCGAAGCACAAATTGTGGTTTCTGGTGGTCGCGGAACAAACGGCGATTTTGCGGCAGTCGAAGGTTTCGCAGATTCCTTAGGTGCTGCAGTTGGTGCATCGCGTGCTGCAACTGATGCTGGTTGGTATCCACATTCACATCAAGTTGGGCAGACTGGCAAAACAGTTAGCCCACAACTTTATGTAGCTTGCGGAATCTCTGGCGCAATTCAACACCGCGCTGGCATGCAGACCAGTAAGACAATTGCCGTGGTGAATAAAGATCCCGAGGCGCCTATCTTTGATTTGGCTGATTTCGGCGTAGTGGGCGACCTATTTGCGGTGCTGCCTCAAGCTACGCAAGGAGTTACTGCGCAAAAGTCCTAGACTTACCCGCATGAGTAGCATTTATCTTGACCATGCGGCGACCACGCCGATCTTGGCCGATGCGCTATCTGCATTTACTGTTCAAGCGGGCAAATTAGGCAATCCATCTAGCTTGCACACACAAGGGCGCGCTACTCGTAAAGATCTCGAAGATGCGCGTGAAGCAATTGCAAAAGCTGCTGGTTGTTTAGCTAGCGAAATTATTTTTACCGCATCAGGCACCGAAGCAAATAACATCGCGCTAAAGGGGTTGTTCTGGTTGGGTCGCAAGAACGGCCGCAACGTCGTAGTTATTTCAGCGATTGAACATCATGCAATTCTCGATCCCGCAAAATGGTTAGTCGAACATGAAGGCGCTGAAGTAATTGAGTTACCTGTAACAACTTCGGGCGTTCTAGATCTAAAATTCCTAGCTGACTTAGTTGCTAAACGTGGTGATGAAATTGCAGTGATCTCTGTGATGCATTCCAATAACGAAACCGGAGTTCTACAACCAATTGCTGAAGTTGTTAAGTTAGCTGGCGAGATTCCAGTTCATTCTGATGCAGTACAAAGTTTCGGAAAAGTTGCTTTGGACTATAAAGAACTTGGTCTTTTCGCAATGACGCTAAGCGCGCACAAAATTGGTGGCCCACTCGGAATCGGTGTTTTAATTTTGCGCCGAGCAGTCGAGATTCCAGCGCTTCTACATGGTGGCGGACAAGAGCGCGAAATCCGAAGTGGTACGTTAAACGCCCCAGCCATCGTGGCATTTGCCGCAGCTGTTAAAGCTAAGAGCTATGACGGCAATACGATTTCTAAATTACGTGATGATTTTGCTAATCGGGTAGTTACCCAAATCCCTGATGCTTATGTAAATGGCGGCGAAGTAGACCGTTTGCCAGGCATTGTAAATATAACTTTTCCGCGTACCGAGAGCGATACTTTGTTATTGCTCCTTGATGGCGAGAAAGTTTCCTGCTCAACTGGTTCCGCTTGTAGCGCAGGCGTGCATAGGCCAAGTCATGTCTTGATGGCGATGGGTCATGATGATATTTCGGCACAATCTTCGCTACGTTTCTCGTTCGGACCAAGCAATACAGCAGCAGAAGTTGATTACGTGCTGTCAGTGCTGCCAGGTGTAATTGAGCGCGGGAGAGCGGCGGTGGCATCATGAAGTTAATTGCAGCCATGAGTGGTGGCGTTGATTCTGCAGTTGCTGCTGCCCGCGCAGTTGAAGCTGGCCACGATGTAATTGGAGTTCACCTAGCGCTCGCTGCCAACCCACAGAAATATCGATCAGGTGCCCGTGGCTGTTGCACAGTTGAAGATTCGCACGATGCACGCCGTGCTGCCGATGTAATTGGAATCCCATTTTATATCTGGGATATGGCACAAGAGTTTCACGATGGTGTAGTTGAAAATTTCTTATCTGAATACTCAGCCGGACGCACCCCAAATCCTTGCTTACGTTGCAACGAGAAAATTAAATTCGCAGCTGTGCTAGATCGGGCCCGCGCGATGGGTTTCGATGGCGTAGTAACTGGTCACTATGCCAACACTCGAATTTCTGATGATGGCAAGACGCTTCATCGCGCAATCGATATTTCAAAAGACCAGTCTTACGTGTTAGCTGTTTTAACTCGCGAACAAATCAATGGCGCCATTTTTCCACTAGGCGATACCGAGAAAGTTGATATTCGCAAAGAGGCCGAAGCACGTGGCTTAGCAGTTGCGCAGAAACCTGACAGTCACGATATTTGTTTTGTGCCATCTGGTGATAACGCTGGCTGGTTACATGATCGCTTAGGTAGCGAAGTTGGGCCGATTGTCGATCAAGATGGCAAGAAAATCGGTGAACATAAAGGTGCTTATACCTACACAATTGGCCAACGCAAAGGTTTGGGTTTAACAGTTCCAACTGCCGACGGCTCGCCTCGCTTTGTTCTCAAAATCGAACCTGTAACTAACACCGTAGTAGTTGGCTCACGTGAAGAGTTAGCGATTTCAAAGATGTGGGGCGAGCGGGCAATCTGGTGCGGCCCCGAGGTAACAGGTGAGAAGAAGCGTGGTTTTGTGCAGATTAGAGCGCACGGAAGCGCGCTTGATTGCAGCTATTACTTCGATGGCACAAACCTGATTGCCGAACTTGATGAACCTTTATTAGGGCTAGCAACTGGGCAAGCCATGGTTATTTACGATGGCGATCGGGTAGTTGGTTCAGCCACGATCTGTCAGACCGAGTAATTTTTATGAGCAATACGGCCCGCCATCAGATTGTCGAACTTTCGGCACTGATTCGTGATCATCAATTTCGCTATTACGTTCTAGATGATCCAACCGTTAGTGATGCGGAATTTGATAAGTTATTAAAGGAACTTGAGGCCCTAGAAGCTAAACACCCAGAGTTGAAAGAACCTGATTCGCCAACGCTACATATTGGTGGCGGTTTTGCAACCCAATTCGAACAACACGATCACATCGAGAAGATGATGAGCCTCGACAATGTCTTCGACCTGGCTGAATTAACGGCTTGGTTTGATCGAGTTGAGAAAGAAATGCCTAATCCAAACTACCTCTGCGAACTTAAAGTCGATGGATTGGCGATCAACTTAAAGTTTGAAAACGGTCAACTAACACGTGCCTTAACTCGCGGCAACGGCACCACTGGTGAAGATGTCACGCTAAATGTGAAAACAATTAAATCGTTACCCCATAATTTAGCTGGCAAAAAAGTTCCCGATCTAATCGAAGTACGTGGCGAGGTTTTCTTTCCAATTGCGCAATTTAATGAGATGAATGAAGCGCTCGAAGAAGCCGGCAAACCACTTTTTGCTAACCCGCGAAACGGGGCAGCGGGTTCATTACGTCAAAAAGATCCACGCGTTACAGCTAGTCGACCTCTTGATGTAGTCGTGCACGGCGTTGGCGCACGTAATGGAATTGAATTCTCGGCACAGAGCCAGGCATATAAGTTGTTAAAGGAGTTAGGCCTACCAACCAGTGCCCGCTTTAAAGTCTGCAGTAATCGTGCTGAAGTAACTGATTTCATTGGTTATTACGAAGCTCATCGCCACGACGTAGAGCACGAAATCGATGGCGTAGTTATTAAGGTTGATGAGATTTCGGCGCAAGAAAAGTTAGGTTTTACTTCACGTGCACCAAAGTGGGCAATCGCCTTTAAATATCCGCCCGAAGAAGTCACTACTAAATTACTTGATATCAAAGTCAGCGTAGGTCGCACTGGTCGTGTGACGCCTTTTGCCTTTATGGAGCCAGTAAAAGTCGCTGGTTCTACTGTTACTAATGCGACGCTACATAACGCCCAAGAAGTTCTGCGCAAAGGAATTTTGATTGGCGATACCGTGATCATTCGCAAAGCCGGCGATGTGATTCCTGAGGTGTTAGCACCCGTAGTCGAACGTCGCGATGGCAGCGAACGCGCATTTGTGATGCCAACTAATTGTCCAGATTGTGGCAGTGAACTGCGAGCCATCACCGAAGGCGATGTAGATATCCGTTGCCCAAATTCTCGTTCTTGCCCAGCTCAATTGCGCGAGCGAATTTATTACATTGCATCTCGTGCCGCTCTTGATATTGATGTACTTGGTTACGAAGCGGCAACAGCGTTGCTTTCGGAAAAGATTCTGACTGATGAAGCCGAACTATTTGATTTAACGCCAGCTAAATTAGTTAAGTCGAGTTTCTTTACTAAAAAAGACGGCGAGCCAGCAGCCAACGTAGATAAATTAATGAAAGCGCTTGAAGTTGCTAAAACCCGGCCACTCTGGCGAACCATTGTGGCCTTATCAATTCGCCATGTTGGCCCAACTTCAGCACAAGCACTTGCCACTGAATTTGGTTCACTCGCAAAGATATCTAAAGCATCAGTTGAAGAGATTGCCGCAATCGATGGCGTAGGCGGCACCATGGCTGAAGCTATTTCGGAATGGTTTGCAGTTGATTGGCATCAGCGCATTGTTGAGCGCTGGACAGCAGCCGGCGTTACTACTGAATTCGTTGATACCAATACTGCGCCACAAACCTTGGCGGGTCTGACCTTTGTCGTAACTGGCGGGCTGGAATCTTTCACCCGCGATGGCATCGCCGAAACTATTACCGCCCATGGCGGTAAAGCCTCTTCATCAGTTTCTAAGAAAACCAATTATCTTTTGGTGGGCGCCGAACCTGGTTCAAAATTGGCCAAAGCCGAAGAATTAGGCGTCACGATCATCGATGAAACCGCCTTTAAGAAACTACTAGCAGGGTCGTAGTAGGCTCACCCCATGATCAATCTTGCATCTGAAGCCGTTCGCGAGCTACCAGCA
>JBIILF010000040.1:0-6645 GCA_044232785.1 Candidatus Planktophila sp.
AAGATGAGGAAATTTCACTCTCTGGTTTCCTAGAGAAAGTTTCATTGGTTGCCGACTCTGATCAAATTCCCGAAGGTGAAGATCACGGCGGTGTCGTAACTTTAATGACTTTACATACTGCTAAAGGTTTAGAATTTCCAACCGTATTTCTAACTGGCATGGAAGATGGAATTTTTCCGCACTCCCGTACCTTGGGTGAGAAAGATGAGATTGAAGAAGAACGCCGATTGGCTTATGTTGGTTTAACTCGTGCACAAGAGCGGTTATATATTTCACGTGCTGAATATCGCTCATCGTGGGGTGCACCGAATTACAACCCACCTTCCAGATTTCTCGATGAGATTCCAGCGGATGTAATCGAATGGCGAAATCACAACGTGGTTTCACCTTCGCTGATTCGCAAGCCTCGTGTTGCAACTGCGCCGCCTCCTCGAGCAACTGGTCGCAAAGTGCCATCCGGAATTTCACTGGCAGTTGGCGATCGTGTGTCACATGACACATTCGGATTAGGTACCGTCGTAGGCACTGCAGGTGAAGGCGATAAGAGCGAGGCAACCATTAACTTCGGCCAATATGGCGATAAGCGTTTGCTGTTGCGCTATGCACCTGTCGAGAAGCTCTAGTATTAGCCAGGCTTTACTCGGCGTTCGCGCTCTTTAACAAATATGGAAAGCGGTTAACTAGTGGATTTATACGAATACCAAGCTCGCGATCTTTTTGAAAAGCATGGCGTACCTGTATTGCCTGCGGCGATCGCTACAACGCCTGACGAAGCTGAAGCTGCAGCCTTAAAAGTTGGTGGCAAAGTTGTAGTTAAAGCCCAAGTAAAAGTTGGCGGGCGCGGAAAAGCTGGCGGCGTAAAACTTGCAGTTGATCCAGCTGATGCCCGCGAAAAAGCTAGTGCCATTCTGGGCATGGACATTAAAGGTCACGAAGTTCGCACTGTAATGATTGCAGCTGCTGCACCGATTGAATCTGAATATTATTTAGCAATTTTGCTCGATCGCTCAAACCGCACCTTCTTAGTAATGGCATCTGTTGCCGGCGGCATGGAGATTGAAGAAGTTGCACATACTGCGCCTGAAAAATTAGCCAAGATTCCAGTTGATTCAAATGTTGGAATTGACCTTGCTCGCGCAACGCAGATTATTGCGGCCGCAAAATTCCCAGCCGATGTAGCTGATCAAGTATCTGCAGTATTAGTTAAACTCTGGGAAACATTTGTATCTGAAGATGCCACACTTGTTGAAGTAAACCCACTCGTTAAGACATCCGATGGCAAGATCATTGCACTTGATGGCAAAGTGACGCTCGATGACAACGCTGGGTTCCGTCATCCTGATCACGAAGCACTCGTTGATCAAGCGGCCGAGAATGCACTCGAGGCAGCAGCTAAAGCTAAGAATTTGAACTATGTAAAACTTGAAGGCCAAGTTGGCATCATTGGAAATGGCGCTGGGCTAGTTATGAGCACACTTGATGTAGTTGCTTATGCCGGCGAAAAATTCGGCGGTGTGCGCCCAGCTAACTTCCTAGATATTGGTGGCGGTGCTTCAGCTCAAGTTATGGCCGATGGCCTCTCAATTATCTTGGGCGATAAAGATGTTAAGAGCGTATTTGTAAATGTTTTCGGTGGCATCACTGCCTGCGATGCGGTTGCTAATGGCATCGTGCAAGCCCTTGAATTATTGGGGGATAAAGCTACTAAGCCGATTGTGGTTCGCCTTGATGGTAATAACGTTGCCGAAGGTCGAGCGATTTTGAAAGCAGCAGCACATCCGCTCATTGAGCAGTTAGACACAATGGACGGCGCTGCAAATCGTGCAGCAGAATTGGCGGCTAAGTAAATGTCGATCTTCATTAACGCTGATTCAAAAATTATTGTTCAAGGTATGACAGGTTCCGAGGGAACTAAACACACCCGCCGCATGTTGGCATCTGGTTCCAAAGTAGTCGGTGGCGTCACGCCAGGCAAAGGTGGGCAAACCGTTGAGATAGATGGCCACAACTTGCCAGTTTTCAATACCGTTAGCGAAGCAATGGCGGCAACTGGTGCAAATGTTTCGGTGGTATTTGTGCCACCTAAGTTTGCAAAAGCTGCAGTCGTTGATGCGATTGATGCTGCGATGCCGCTGGTAGTTGTGATCACCGAAGGAATTCCAGTTCACGATTCAGCTAGCTTCTACGCTCACTCGTTAACAACAGGCACCACTCGAATCATTGGGCCAAACTGCCCTGGCTTAATTAGCCCTGGAAAATCAAATGTTGGAATCATTCCCGCAAACATCACTGGCGCAGGTCCAATTGGTTTAGTTTCCAAGTCAGGCACACTGACTTACCAAATGATGTTTGAACTTCGTGATATCGGATTTAGTACCGCTGTTGGTATCGGTGGCGACCCAGTTGTCGGCACAACACATATCGATTGCTTGCGAGCTTTCCAAGATGATCCTGAGACCGAAGCGATCGTAATGATCGGTGAAATTGGTGGCGATGCTGAAGAGCGCGCTGCAGCATTTATCGCAGAGTATGTAACTAAGCCAGTTGTTGGTTACGTAGCTGGCTTCACCGCCCCTGAAGGTAAAACTATGGGACATGCTGGTGCGATCGTTTCTGGTTCATCTGGAACTGCTCAAGGTAAGAAAGATGCGCTCGAAGCAGCTGGCGTGAAGGTGGGTCAAACCCCAAGCGAAACGGCGCGTTTACTGCGCGCCATTATGGGTCGCTAATAACGATGTTCCAGCGAGTCCTTGCGGTCACGTTGGTTCAAGTTGTTCGCTGCATTTCGGTAGTACTTCTGCCGATCGCTTTTCTCTCACTAATTGCTTGGGCTACTGCTGGCAGTACAAATGGAAATACCTCTGATCCGATTCGCGCAGCAATTTGGCTCTGGTTAGGTGCGCATCATCTTGCTTTTAATTTAACAATAGGCGCTGCTTCTGGATGGCTGACTTATTTACCACTAGGCGCATTGATATTTCCAGTCTTGGCGATCCGCAGCGGCTTTAAGCGCAGTATGGAACGGCTAGATAATGATTATCAAAGTATTGCTCTTGCTCGCACCTTATTCATCTCGTTATATGTGGCAATTACCGCTGGCATCGCATTTTTTGTAACAACAGATGCAGTCCAGCCAGTTTGGTATTTAACGCCACTTGTCACAATTCCAATTGCCACACTTTCAGTTTTAAGCGCTGAACGTCGGAAAATTTCTTCACAGCCAATATTCTTTGCCACTCGAATAATTTCGGCGTTCCTAGGTTTTGCATTCTTGGCTCTGGGTATCTTGCTGCTAGTAAAAATAAAAACAGTTCAAGATTTAACTCAGGTACTTGAACCTGGAATTTTGGGTGGCATTTTATTGCTCATCTTAAATGTCCTCTATTTGCCAAATGCTGCTGTCGCAGCAATTGGTTATTTTGCTGGCGTTGGTTTTGGAGTTGGTAATGCCACAATTATTTCACCACTTTCGCATCAAGTCCCAGAGATTCCAGCGCTTCCGTTATTAGGTGCGCTACCAGCTGGAGAATTCCATTTTGCATTAATTGGGATTCTGATCTTTATTGCAGCTGGCGTTGCGCTAACTAGTTGGACTTTAAATCAGCGCCCAGAAGTACTTTGGCAAACTTTTACCTTAGTTCTAATTGCGGTGGCTTTCATTAGTTGGGCGGCAAGCGGATCTCTGATGACGCAGGCGTTAAGTGCCGTAGGGGTATCGATCTGGAAAGTAACGTTGGCCGTGGGCGTGGAGATGGCGATAGGTATCGGCTTAGCGCGAGTATTACCGCGGTTAGATCGAGCCAGATGAAACGAGTCGTAATTTTGGCTAGCGGATCGGGCACTTTAGCTCAAGCAATTTTCGCGGCTCCCAAAGATTACGAAGTAGCAGCCCTGATTTGCGACCGCGCAGGGGCAAGAGTTATGGAAATAGCGCGTGAGTTTGAAATCGAAGTAGAGCTGCTCGAATTAACCGGCGATCGGTCAATCTGGAACCAAGAAATTCTAAATCTAGTTACGAAATATCAACCTGATTTAGTTGTAAGTGCTGGGTTCATGCGCATATTGGCCCCGGATTTTGTCCAGGCTTTTAAAGTAATCAATACCCACCCCGCCTTATTGCCACTATTTCCAGGGGCTCATGCAGTTCGCGATGCACTTGCTGCGGGGGCGACGCAAACCGGTAGCACAATTCATTGGGTCGATGAAGGCGTTGACACTGGGGCAGTCATAGCTCAGGAGCGCATAGAGATCACAGCGACAGATACCGAAGAATCTTTACATGAACGCATTAAGATTATCGAACGCGGTCTCATCGTTGCGACCATTCCGCAAATTCTGGCCGAGTTAAAGTAGAAGGCAGCCTGTAATGAGCAATCGCAAACCAATTCGCCGAGCACTGCTAAGTGTCTACGATAAAGATCGCCTGCTTGAAATTGGTTCAGCACTTAGTAAAGCCGGCGTCGAAATACTTTCAACAGGTTCGACCGCAGCAAATTTAGCGGCCGCTGGAATTGCAGTTACCGAAGTAAGTGATTACACCGGCTTTCCCGAAATAATGGGTGGGCGAGTAAAAACATTGCATCCCCGAGTTCACTCTGGAATCTTGGCTGATCAGAATAATCCCGAGCACTTAGCTGCAATTGCCGAACTAGATATCGCACCATTTGATTTAGTGGTAATTAACCTTTATCCATTTGCCGCAACTATCGCCGCTGGTGCCACTTTTGCGCAAGCAATTGAGCAGATTGATATTGGCGGACCATCTATGTTGCGTGGTGCTGCCAAGAACCATGGCTCGGTAGCCGTAATCAGCCAGACGGCGCAATACGACCAATTAATAAGCGCTTTATCAGCTGGTGGATTTACCAATGAAGAACGCCAACAGTTAGCTCTAGAAGTGTTTAGAACTACAGCCGAATACGATTTAACGATAGCCAATTGGCTTGGGCAGCAAGATGCGACCACGAAGTTACCAACTTGGTTCGGCGCTATTTATCAGCAAGAAAATTCTTTACGTTATGGCGAGAACCCACATCAAAGTGCTGCGATTTATAAATCCACTGGGCAGGGGATAGTTGGCGCTAAGCAATTACATGGCAAAGAGATGTCCTTTAATAATTACACCGATGCCGATGCGGCTTGGCGTGCGGCTCTTGATCACACTGAGCCTGCCGTAGCAATTATTAAACATGCCAATCCATGTGGCATTGCAGTTGGTTCGAGCATTTCCGATGCATATTTGAAGGCGCACGAATGTGATCCAGTATCAGCATTCGGGGGAGTTGTTGCCGCAAATCGCAAAGTCGATCTAGCAATGGCTGAGCCACTTTCCAAAATTTTCACTGAAGTATTGATCGCACCCGCTTTCGACGCAGATGCACTTGAAGTGTTGATGAAGAAACCTTCGATTCGAATTCTGCAATGTGAAGCACTGCAAATAAACCCAATTGAATTACGCCCAGTTTCAGGTGGCGCCTTGCTACAAGAGAGCGATTTAATTGACGCACCAGGTGACAGCGCTGCAAATTGGGTGCAGGTTGCTGGTGAGCCAGTAAGTGCGCAAACTTTGCGAGATTTGGAATTCGCTTGGCGATCAGTACGTGCCGTAAAGAGCAATGCAATTTTGCTAGCTAAAGATGGCGCTGCCGTGGGTATCGGCATGGGTCAAGTAAACCGAGTTGATTCGGCAAAGTTAGCGGTAGATCGTGCAGGCAATCGAGTTGCTGGGTCAGTAGCAGCAAGTGATGCTTTCTTCCCGTTCGCAGATGGCTTGCAGATTTTGCTAACTGCCGGCGTAATAGCGGTAGCTCAACCTGGTGGCAGTGTGCGCGATGAAGAGGTTATCGCCGCTGCAAAAGCGGCCAATGTTGCAATGTTCTTCACAAGTACAAGACACTTCTCCCATGCATAAAGCGCGGATCTTAGATGGCAAAGCACTTGCCACCATCGTTAAATCAGATCTGCGCACCCGTACTGAGGCTTTAAAAGCTCGCGGCATAACACCAGGGCTAGGTACAGTTTTAGTTGGCGATGACCCAGGTTCGCATTCATATGTTGCTGGCAAACATCGTGATTGCCAAGAAGTCGGCATCAACTCAATTCGAGTTGATCTGCCTGCCTCTGCAACTCAAGCCGATGTAATGGCTGCGATCAAAGATTTAAATTCGGCAAAAGAGTGCACTGGCTACATCGTGCAGTTACCAATGCCGGCTGGCATTAATACCCAAGTGATACTTGAAGCAATTGATCCGGCTAAAGATGCCGATGGTTTGCACCCGTTGAATCTTGGTCGCTTAGTAAGTGGATATGCCGCACCGTTGCCATGCACTCCGCGCGCAATTGTCGCTTTACTTCGTCATTACGAAATTCAAATTGCAGGCGCTGAAGTTTGTGTGATTGGTCGCGGCTTAACCGTTGGTCGTCCGCTCGGGTTATTGCTATCTCGTAAAGAAGAAAATGCAACCGTAACCTTGACTCACACTGGCACCAAAGATTTAGTAAAACATTTAAAGCAAGCAGACATTGTGGTTGCCGCAATTGGTAAAGCACACTTCTTAACTGCCGAAATGATTAAGCCAGGAGCCACAGTTCTAGATGTTGGTATTTCGCGAACTGAAGTTGGCTTACTGGGAGATGTTCACCCTG
>JBIILF010000041.1:0-6563 GCA_044232785.1 Candidatus Planktophila sp.
TCAGCCAGAAGATGACGGAAAAGAGCAAGAAGAACTTGCTTCAGTTGATTCTGGAAAGTTAACGATGATTAAACGAGATCCTGGCCGCGGCGATCTATCGAAAACGTGGCAGAATCCTCTCACCAATGAAAGCGATTACTTATTTGTAACTGCAGCGCATAAAGCGTCGGGATACTCACCTTTGCTAGCTCGAACTTTGGCTGATGGCAGCTATTTGCGCGCTATTTTGGGCTCATTTGCTGGGCTTTTGTACCCGATATCTATTCTGCTTGGAATACTCGCACTGATTAATGTTGGCGCACAAGCAATGGCCCCAGCGTTAGCAATCATTCTGGCAATTGTAGTGGTCGGAATTCTCGATGCTTTTGCAGGCTTTATCGCCGCAGCCATATTCTTCTTCGGAATATTCATAACCGGCAACATGAGCACTCGTCATGAACTCTTAACTACCGCAGGTTTAATGGTTATCTTCTTTGCACCGGCGCTGTTGGCAAGTGCTGTTCGCCCACTGCGCAGACTAGTTAGCAACGGTGAAGAAGGATGGGAGCGAATTACCGATTACGTGTTGGCAATTCTGCTAACTGGCTGGGCCGTTGAGAAGATGGTTAATGCGCTAAATGGTTTGGCGTCAGTCCAACTTGCAATTACTTACCAAGCCACAACAATTGCGATCGCATCTGCGGCATTGGTTGGAATTCGTATTGCGCTAGAGGATGTCTCTACTTATCACTATCCAGTTCGATTACAAGTAGTTACCGCTCAACTGCAAGATCCGGATCAGTATCAGAAGATAATCTCGCTGATGATTAAGACATTTATCTTCGTAATGCTCGCAGCTCCATTTGTTGGCTTTACGATTCAGATGATTCTCGGCACTGCGCTCTTTGTATTCCCAAGTATTGCGAATATGACCTTTGCCAAGAAGTTGCCAAAGTTCCCAAATATCCATTGGCTAATCCCAAAGGGCGCATTCAAGATCGTCGCCATGGTGTTTGTAGGATATCTATTCTCCAATTGGATACAGGGACAATTTAGCAATCCACAAACTTTCATTAGTTGGAGTTTTGTGATTCTAACTTTCCCAGGAATCTTCTTTGCAATTCTCGGCTGGATCGCAAAAGCGCCTGAGAAGAGCTGGCGAGATAACAAAAATGGTCAGATTGCATATCGAATTCTCGGTGTTGTAGTTTTCCTATTGGTCGTACAAATTGTGCGTGGAGTTGACTTAACCAGTTGGCTCTAAAGCTATTGAATATTCTGAGAATTTCTTGATTACAGGCGTAGATACCTGAATTTCAAAGGTAATTACGTAGAATAACGGGGTGAATAGCTCATCTGAAATTCTAAAAGCGCTCGAGAATGAATCTATCGAGATTCTTCGCGAAACTGCAGCAGCCTTTAGAAAACCAGTATTGCTATATTCGATCGGAAAAGATTCAGCAGTTCTGCTTCATTTAGCTGCAAAAGCTTTCTATCCGGCCCCGATTCCATTTCCAGTGATGCATATTGATACCACCTGGAAGTTTAAAGAGATGATTTCGTTCCGTGACGAGATGGTTAAAAAGTATGGTCTTAATTTAATTACCCACACCAATCAAGCTGGAGTCCAGGAGAACATAACTCCTTTCACGGTAGGAATATCTGAATACACCCGCGTTATGAAAACTGTGGCGCTTAGACAAGCGCTAGATAGTAATAATTTTGATGCAGCAATTGGTGGTTCGCGCAGAGATGAAGAACGCAGTCGAGCTAAGGAACGCATTTTCAGTGTTCGAGAGGCTGGCCATCGCTGGGACCCAAGGCAGCAACGGCCTGAACTTTGGCGTACCTATAACCCTCGTATTACCCCCGAACAATCTATGCGCGTTTTTCCTTTATCGGATTGGACCGAACTAGATATTTGGAATTACATCTTGCTAAATGATGTCCCGGTCAACCCGTTGTATTTTGCAAAAGAACGACCAGTTGTTTTTCGTGGCGATCAAATGATCATGGTCGATGATGAGCGATTCCCGCTAATAAATGGTGAAACCCCAGTTATGCGCAAAATTAGATTTAGAACTCTTGGTTGCTACCCACTTACTGCGGCAGTTGAATCTGATGCCACGACAATTGCCGAAATTGTTGAAGAAGTAATGAATGTGAAGTTAAGCGAACGTGCTACTCGCCTTATTGATGGCGAAAAAGAAGATTCCATGGAGAAGAAAAAGACCGAGGGCTACTTCTAATGAGTAAGCCAATAATTCGCTTAGTTACGTGTGGCAGCGTCGATGACGGTAAAAGTACGCTTATTGGCCGCCTATTAGTGGAAACCGACAGCGTTCCACATGACACAGTTGCGGCTGCCAGAAATGTACGTAGAAGTGGCTCGACAATTGTTGCGGGCGATATTGATTTCAGCCTCTTAACCGATGGGCTAGAAGCTGAGCGCGAGCAAGGAATCACGATCGATGTGGCATACCGATCAATGTCACTATTAAATGGTCGTCGATTAATCATCGCCGATGCACCAGGACATGAGCAATACACACGCAATATGGCTGTTGCAGCCTCTCGAGCAGATGTAGCACTGGTTTTAGTAGATGCTGCACGCGGAATTCGCACCCAAACTTTGCGCCACTTAACAATCTGCTCATTAATGGGAGTAAGTAGAGTCGCAGTTGTTGTAAACAAATTAGATGCGGTTGGCTATCAGGAATCTATCTACCAAGCGATCGTCGATGAGCTTGCGTTAGTTGCACAACGTTTAGAGATTACTGATTATCAAGCAATCCCGGTCAGTGCATTAGTTGGCGACAATGTAATTGTTCGAAGTAATTCAATGCCTTGGTATAGCGGGCCAACTCTGCTGGAGTACATCCAGACCTGGGATAAAGCAGATGCTGTAATGGATTCTCCACATATGGGAATTCAGTTAATTTCCAGAGCTGAAAATTTCCGTGGTTTATCCGGAACCGTTTTAAATGGAACCTTTAATTTAGGTGATGAAATTGTTGTTCTGCCAAGTAAGCGCAAAGCCAAAATCTCGGAGATTGTTACTTACGACGGCAACCTTAAATCAGTCGGTGATGGTGATGCGGCTACCTTAGTTCTAGAACCAGATGTTGATGCCAGTCGTGGTGATTCAATTCAGTTAGCTAATAATTTTATTAATCCGGCAGATCGTTTCAGAGCCAATTTAGTCTGGCTCGGAGACAATGAATTAATCCATAGCCGTTCTTACTATTTAATCTCTGGCTCGACTCAAATTCCAGCGATGGTCACCTCGATTAAATATAAGTTAAATGTAAATACTGGTGATCACGAAGCCTCTGAAAATTTGGCAATGAATGAAATCGGAATTGTAGATATCGCAACCGATTCGCCAATCGCCCTAAATACCTACAAAAACGAGCGTAATACCGGCAGCTTTATCTTGGTTGATCGAGTCACCCTAAATACCGTTGCGGCGGGCATGGTTTCACATACGTTGAGGCGATCAGAGAATGTATCTGAACACCACTATGAGGTTGATTCGCTAGCACGAGCTGCGCAGAAGAATCAGAGCAGCAAAGTAATTTGGCTAACTGGTTTATCTGGTTCAGGTAAATCAACTATCGCCAATGAACTTGAGAAACAATTATTTGCAGCTGGCCTGCATAGCTATATATTAGATGGCGATAATTTAAGACTTGGGCTGAATAAGGATTTAGGATTCACGCAAGCAGATCGAGCAGAGAATGTTCGTCGAGTTGGACATGTCGCGCAACTCATGAGCGATGCTGGATTGATTGTAATTGTGGCGCTAGTAAGTCCGTTTAGCGCTGATCGTGATTCGGTCCGTGAATTGTTTGAGGCCGGAAAGTTTCTGGAAGTTTGGGTTAAAACACCAACTCAAATTTGTATTGATCGCGACCCTAAAGGTCTTTATAAGAAAGCAGCCTCTGGTTCTATCCCTAATATGACCGGCATCGGTCAAGATTACGAAGAACCTACTCATGCCGAGTTAGTGTTAGACGGTACAGCGCCTATCAAAGATAATGTAAAAGTAGTTTTGGATATGATTTTATGAATTGGATCTTTTTTGCATTAGCTGGATCAATCGCACAGCTAGTAGATGGCTCTCTAGGAATGGGATTTGGCCTTACTAGTTCAACGCTACTTCTAAGTTTAGGTGCCTCTGCAGCAGTTGCTTCTGCGGCAGTGCATGCAGCAGAAATTGGTACCACTCTGGCATCTGGTGCGTCCCATTGGCACAGAGATAATATTGATAGAGATATCTTGAAGAAGATCGCCATACCTGGTGGCGTTGGAGCCATCCTGGGCGCAACGTTCTTATCTAATATAGATCTATCCGGTGGCAAAATATTTATTTCAACACTTTTGCTGTTGCTGGGATTTGTTCTTCTTTATCGCAACATTTTTGTACCTGCGGCTACGAATATCGCTGAGATTACAAACCCCAAATATCTAACATTTCTTGGCGCAACAGGAGGTTTTGTAGATGCTGCTGGCGGTGGTGGCTGGGGACCAATCGTTACGCCCACACTATTGGCGACAACACAAACCGAACCACGAAAAGTTATCGGAACTGTTTCGGCAGCCGAATTTGTTGTTGCAATATGTGCGAGCGTTGGCTTTCTCTTAAATATTAATCGGCTAGATATCGATTGGTCGGCAGTAGGCGGGCTTGCTCTAGGTGGCGTATTAATGGCACCAGTCGCGGCGAAATTAGTAAGTTGGTTGCCTCGACGACAATTAGGAATTGTGGTTGGTGTCGCAATTATTCTGCTTAATGCTGCCCGACTCCTAGGAGTCTAATGGCGAAGAAAATATACTTACATGTCGGGTTTCATAAGACTGGTACTACTGCAATTCAAGAATCTCTTTATTCGAATTCAGAAGAGCTTAAAAAGCTGGGATTTCAATACGCTACTAATAAAAGAAGAGCAAACCATCGTCAAGCTTGGGCTTTAACTGAACGTTATTGGGGCTGGAAAAATCGCGGCGGGAAGAAGACCCCAATCTCAGAGTGGACTCAGCATTTCAAGGTTCTTAAATCCAAAAAATATAACTCAATCTTAAGTAGTGAATTTTTCAGTGAATTAAATGATGTGCAGCTAAATCGATTGGCTACAGACCTAAAGGATTTTCAGGTTGAAGTAATCTTTACTATTCGGCCGCTAAACAAAATCTTAGCTTCCTCTTATCAGCAGTATTTAAAGTATGGAATTAAAGCTTCGTATGAAGAATGGCTGCGTGATGTTTTTCAAAATACTGGAAAATCAAAGCTAACTCCAACATTCTGGAAACGTCATCAGCACGAAATTGTTATTGCTCGCTGGGCTAAAGCGTTTGGAAGCCAGAATATTCATCTAGTGGTAGTTGATGAATCAGAGCCTGACTTCCTCTTCGACACATTTAATCAAATATTGCAGCTACCAGCTGGAACGTTAAGTGAAGTTGAAGATTTGGGAACAAATAGGTCGCTAAATTTTGCCGAAATATCGCTCCTTTTGGCTATAAACAAAGCTTTTCCGAAAGAGCGCAATTGGGCAGATTATGAGTTGTTTATTCGCGAAGGATCCATCCGTCATCTAACTAACAAAGTCGATCTAGCTAGATTGAGCGAAAAATTACTAACTCCTCAATGGGCGGTAGATGAGTCTTCCAAGATAACTGCTAATAGTGTTAAAGAGATTGGTGCACTTGGAATAAGAATTTACGGTGACATTAGCAAGATGGCTATGGCTTCAATACCAGTCGGCGTTAACAGCGAAATATCTGAAATCCCAATTGAGACGGTTGTTAATGCAATGCTGGCTTTTGAAAAGTCTAAAGTAATCAAGAAATATTCCAGTAAGGAAATATTTCATGAAGCCAAAAATCGAATGAAACGAATTATTAAGAGGTACTTACCTCTTACTTAAGACCCTTATTTGCCCGGTCTAGATCATCCTGGAAATCTACTTCAACAGCAAAGAGATCAGAGATATCAATTGGCTCCATCTGTAGCCCATGCTTTTCTATAGCTAACTCAAGGCCACGTTCGAAGTAATCTTGTTCGCCACATGCATCTAGTTGGATAATTACATTGGCTTTTTCGTGGCTAGAAATAAAGTTGATTCCGACAGCCTCACCAAGTGCATTCTTAACCGTTTTAGATAGTTCTTTAATATACCCATTGGCATCAACTGTGTACTTAACTTCTTCATCAGCAGTAGTTGAGGTATTCACGCAAACGAAAGATTTATCAGCGGCAATTCGATCAGCCACGCGCTCTAAAACTTTATGGTCAAAAACAACATCGCCATTTAGCCAAAGCACGCCACTTTCTTGACTTGCACGAAGTGCACGCAGCAAACTCTTGGAAGTATTGGTTTGATCATAAATCTCGTTATAAACAAAAGAGGCAGTTGGATGAGCTTCCATGATCATCTCGAGTTTGAAGCCAACCACAACAGTGATGCGAGCTTTATCGCCAAATACGGTATGAACATTCTCCATTTGCTGCTGCATAATCGAACGACCATCAGAGAGCTCTGTTAATGGCTTAGGCCAAGGCTTGCCTAAACGAGTTCCCA
>JBIILF010000042.1:0-6408 GCA_044232785.1 Candidatus Planktophila sp.
ATACTTATGGTGCCTGGCTTCGGGTTAATTGGTGCCGCAATTGCATTGTCAGTAATTCTGGTTATACGTCTGATCTTTGAAACATCAGTGGCGTTAATCCATATCGCTCAAAACACCAGTAAATAACGGGCTACATCGCGAACTGCTCAAACCAACTCAGAACTTCTGGGTTGGTTTGAGAGTCGCGGTTTTAAAAATTGGCTAAGGTGGCGCAGTGAGTAACGCGCTGTCGACCCAAACCCGCAAAGCCCTTGAGGCTGCCGTTGCGGCAATTGGTGGGCAAACCCGCGAAGGTCAGATTGAAATGGCCGAAGCCGTTGCTAACGCACTGAGCGATCAACACCATTTAATGGTGCAAGCAGGCACTGGCACTGGAAAATCATTGGCTTACTTAGTACCCGCTCTAGTTCACGGCCGAAAAGTTTTAGTGGCAACTGCGACTCTGGCGCTGCAGCGACAATTAGTTGAACGCGATCTGCCAGCTGTAGTTCCCGCCCTAGAAAAAGCGCTTGGTCGCGAAATTACTTACGCGGTCTATAAAGGCGTTGGAAACTATGTTTGCTTGCAGAAGATGAATTCCGAAAATGCTGACCCTGATGGCCAAGTACTTCTGGAAATTTCTAGTTTAGGAAAAGATGCAAATCGCTTAACTGCTTGGGCTAACACGCCTGGCGTAAGTGGTGATCGTGATGATGCACCCGATGTTGATCGTCGAGTTTGGTTAGCCAATTCTCTATCGGGTCGCGAATGTGTGGGCGCTGATGTTTGTGCCTATGGGTTGCAATGTTTTGCGGCGAAAGCGAAAGCAAAAGCCCAGACGGCCGATGTGGTAATTACTAACCACACACTGCTTGCCATTGAAATTGTTGATTCGCACCCGATCTTGCCCGAGCGCGATGCTGTAATTCTCGATGAGGCTCATGAATTTATGGACCGCACAACACAGGCTGTTACTGAAGAGCTAACTGGTGCGCGGGTAATTAGAGCTGCAGCAATGGCGCGCAAACACTTGCCTGGAAAGATTGCAGATACTTTTGTGAAGGTCGCTGATGATTTCCATGATGCGATGGCAGATTACGGCCAAGATATTCGTGGTGATTTCACCAAGAGTGGGCGGCTAGAAGATATTCCATCATCGCTAGAAGCCCCGATTCGCAAGGTGTTAGAGGCTGCCAAAGCGATCATTCAATTGATTGCAGTTGATGAAGAGATCGTTGACTCTGACACGATTGCAGAGCGGGCTCGCGTTAAAGGCGCCGTGAATGAGATCTCAACGACCTGTGGCAAATTACTTAAGCAGAGCAATAACCAAGTGCTCTGGTATGAACCAACTTTCTCAACGCTATATCTGGCGCCACTTTCAGTCTCAGAAGTTCTGCGCTCAAATCTCTTGACCAAGACGCCAGTAATTGCCACTTCTGCAACATTAACTGTCGGAAATTCATTTGATGCGATGGCAAAATCAATTGGTTTCATAGTCGGCAACGATCCAGATTCGGAAGTGGCTAAAGATGAAATCGATCCAGCAAATGTGCAGATGCTAGATGTTGGTTCACCTTTTGATTTCGCCAATCAAGGCGTGCTCTATTTGCCTAAACATTTACCCGAACCAGGCCGTGATGGGCTAAGCCAAGAAGTGCTTGATGAAATTGGCGAACTAATCGATGCTGCAGGTGGTCGTACACTGGCTCTCTTTAGTTCATGGCGCGGAGTCGAAGCCGCCGATGCACATTTGCGTAAAGTGTTAGCTGAACTGCCAATCAAAATCATTACCCAAAAACGTGGCGATTCGGTTGGTCCGCTAGTTGAAAAATTTGCCGCCGATGAAACATCGATTTTGTTGGGCACTATGTCTTTGTGGCAAGGTGTCGATGTTCCGGGGCGCGCATGTTCGCAAGTAATTATTGATCGCATTCCGTTTCCTCGCCCAGATGAACCAGTGATGGCAGCGCGCGCAGCTCAAGCCGACAAAGCTGGTGGCAGCGGTTTCATGCAAGTTTCAATGCCGCGGGCCGCCCTGCTTTTGGCACAAGGTACCGGTCGCTTAATTCGCTCTGAGAATGATCGCGGCGTCGTTGCCATCCTTGACTCGCGCATCGTAAATAAGCGTTACGGAAGTGTGTTGTTGAACTCAATGCCACCGCTCTGGCGCACCTCTGACCCAGCCGTGGTGCGAGATTCGCTGCGCCGATTAGCCCAAGAACTGTAAAGATTATCCATGCCCAGAATTAACACCAGCAACTTGGTGGAACAGCGCGAATGGCGCCGCAGCCAGTTAATCGGTGCTGCCGCAGCAATTGCGCTGGAATCTGGCAGTGAAGCGATTACCGTCTCAGCCGTAGCGCAACGAGCAGGCCTAGCCCGAACTTCGGTTTATGAATATTTCGGAAGCAGCGCGGAATTAGTTGCTGACCTAATCATTGAAGAGCTAGCTGGTTTCACCAATATTTTGAATGCAGCTGTTGAACCCGCAGATACTCCTGAAGAGGCGATTACACATTGGATCAACTCAGCGCTGCTCTACATTGCCGATGGCCGCCACCTGCTTGCCAAAGCGCTAAGTGCCACATCACTACCAATTAATCGCAGTGCTGAAATTGGCGCCGCACACCGTGCCCTATTAGCGCCGCTAAATTCGGCACTAACTGAGCTCGGAGTCAAAGATTTGAATTACGCACTAAGCATGATTCAATCGCTGACCGATGCGGCAACAAAACGAATTGAAAATGGAAATGCCGCTGAGAGCGAGATTTCTAAAACAACTGCGTTCTGTATTGCCGGAATAAAGACTCTTATCGAATCGTAATTTTATGAGTGGCTTTAACACCCGCAAATAAATCTACGACGCTAGCGCCAGTAATCGAAATTGAGCAAGCACCCTTTTTAATGGCTTTGACTTTATTGCCCGAAACCCTGCAATTCTTGCTGGTGCTCTTAAACTTTAGCTTTTCGCCAAACAAACTATCGCTCTTTAGCGAAGTGCTCTTGCCAACTTTTAAAGTAGTTGGGTATGCCTTATGCAGAATTCCATCGTTGCCGGGCTTTAAGTAAATCGGGAAATGAACTTCAATAGGGCCATAAGTAGCGTTTCCAGGTGAGGTAACACCGATATCGCACTTACCGGTGCCTTTAAGAGCCGTAACAACACCATTTACCAAAGTGCAAGCTGGTGCATATGACTTAGCGGTCAAAGTTGCTCCTGATTTAGCACTCATTAGCAAGAGACCTGGGGCGCGATAAGCCATAGTAATTGGGCTTCCTTGACTCAGCATAACTCCGCCAATAGAGGCTGTGATTTCATCGCTTACTAAAGTTGGGGTGTTATCGCCGCCTTTAAAGGTAAGTGCAATGAAGTTATCTTCGCTGAAGTCGGTCCCGTTGTTATGGTCGTATCGAATATAGATACCGCAGGAAACTTTGGTGCAGTCAATCTCTTCGCCCGTTCGCGTTTTGTAACTTACAGCTGGCTTAAACACAATATTTGAAGCCGGTGTGAAATTAGCGCCGCGCTCGTTTGAGATCCAGAGTTGGGCAGCATCATTACAAGTTGTCGGACGAGTGGGCCCAGTTGGAGCGGTGCATTGCAAGAAGTAAAGACCAGCTTTGGCAGGAAACTCGCTGATTGATAAGTTAATTGTTGGGGCTGCCGAAAGCTCGGTTAATGGTCCACCAACAACTTTTGCCTGTGCGTTCGCAGCAGTAGGTGCCACAACTAGTCCTGCGATGACAAAGATTGCCAGAATTATTCTTTTCATTTGGATCTCCTATTTGAAAGTAATCGGTAAATAAAGGTCGAAACTTCGGTCTTCACTTCTTAAATGATCGGCGCGAACGGTGACGGCGCATTTAACTTTTTTGCAATCGAAGTTACCGATTTTTCTCGGCACTCGAATTTTGTAAGTGAATCTGCCACCTGGTTTGAATGGGTCAGCCAGACCGACTCCGTATGGTGGGGGATTAGATGAAATCCAAAATGATCCTTCGCCGACGCCGGCCTTATTAACGCCACCACCACATGGTGTTGGGGCGAGACCTTTTTTGGGAACCACACAAATAGCTAAGTAAAGTCCAACACTTTCATCGAAGCGTTTGCCGGTAACTGTGATTACCGAATTATTTGAAACCGAAGTTGCCGAGACCGTTAAAGTTTGGCCGGCTGAACCAGTAAGAGTCTTAGTTGCGGCAAAGCTTTCTGAAGGCAGCACAAAGCAGAAAATTAGGCTCAAAATAAGCACTTTGCGCATATGCAAACCGTAATACCGAAGCAGCTAAAGGTTAGCCGACAGTGTTTTCATATCTGTCGGGCCGATCTTTGGCAGAATGACGACATGCGCCGAATAAAGACCTTGCGAGTAATGGCGCTCACACTTTTGCCAGTAATTCTGCTCTCAGCCTGTACTCAAGAATCTGGTCGCACGGAATCGGCAACTGTAATTCTGCAATCTGATGTATCAAGTGTTTCAGTTACCCCAATTGAAAATTTAGGAAGTTTGCGAGTTGTCGCACTTGCAAATGGCGTCGCCGAATTAGTAAGTGCAATGGGCTATCGCGCTAATTTAGTTGGCCGAGATATCGCTAGTAGTACAGCTGAATTGAAAGATGTTCCCATCGTAACTTCAGGTCATCAAGTTCTACCCGAAACCATAATCGCTTTAAATCCCTCGCTAGTAATTGTGGACTCAGCATCCGGGCCAGCAAGCGCAATTACAAAAATCAAGAACTCTGGCATCAAAGTTGTTACGGTTTTACAGAGCTGGAATATGAGTGAGGTAAGTAAAAAAGTTACCGAACTCGGAATCGCGCTAAATGCGCCTCAGAGCGCCGAACTGTTAGTCAATAAACTTGAAGCAACTGTTGCTGGAGCTAAAGTTTCTGCTAGTTCCGATATGCGCCCGAAAATTGCCTTTCTGTATTTACGGGGAACTAGTTCGATTTATCTAGTAGGTGGCAAAGGCTCAGGTGCTGACTATTTGATCGAAGCCACTGGCGGAATTGATGTTGGTGCGCAAGTTTTAGCAAATCCATTTAATCCATTGACTGCTGAAACCATGGCAACGCTAAACCCAGATATCGTTTTAGTGATGGTTGGTGGCCTGGAATCAGTTGGTGGGCTATCTGGCTTAAAGAATTTGCCCGGAATTGCGCAAACTCCAGCAGGCAAAAGTGGAAATGTCGTTGCAGTCGATGACTCACTTCTCTTAAGTTTTGGCCCCCGAACGCCATCGCTGATTGAGCAGCTTTCAATCGCTTTTACGGATTTCATCTGATGCGCAAACGGAGCTTATTTTTCGCAGTTAATCTGCTAGTTCTAATCGGGGCTATTGCAATAGCGATCAGCGTTGGGGCTTCGCAAATAGACGGCCTGGTATCTGCGCTACTTAATCCAACTGCAAACACCACCGCTTCGGAAATTATTTGGCAGATTCGTATCCCGCGCATCGCAACAGCGCTAATAATCGGTGCCGCTCTTGGTGTTGCTGGCGCTATAGCGCAGGGCGCTACCAGTAACCCACTAGCCGAACCTACAATTTTGGGAACTTCAGCAGGTGCTGCGTTAGCAGTAGTGATTGGGGTTCTAGCAAATTTCATCACGATCGGTTCAATCGAAGCCATGGCAATTGCAACACTTGGCGCACTGGCTGCGACGTTATTAACTTTTCGTTTTGCCACGCTATCTCGCCAAGTTTCACCACTTAACTTGATAATTATCGGGCTTTCGATTTCAGCAACTATTTCAGCGGTGGTGGGAATTTTGACCACCGCAGTGACTCGCGCCGATGCTAGATCGATCTCGTTCTGGAATTTTGGTTCGTTAGCGCTAACTAATTCAAGTGACATCTTGCCCCTATTAATTTTCGCAGCCATCGGAATAGCGATCGCAATTACCGTGGCGCCGAAATTAGATTTGCTTTCGTTAGGTGATTTAACTGCTAAACATTTAGGGGTAGATCCGCGTCGGGTGCGTTTGATTTCCTTGGTGGCGCTTTCACTTTTGATTGGCGCAGCAGTAAGCACCGTTGGCGCGATTGCTTTCTTAGGTTTGGCAGTTCCGCATATTGTCCGATTAATCAGTGGCCCGAAACATCGCCCGCTGATGGTTCAAAGCGCCCTGTTAGGCGCCACAGTGTTGTTAGTTGCCGATACTTTTGCGCGCACTATCGCAAAGCCAAATGAGTTAAATGTGGGGCTATTTACCGCTCTTATTGGCGCTCCAGTGCTGGCCATCTTGGTGCGCAATCGCAAGAGCAGTTGGAGCCAATGATGATTTCCATTAATTCAATCTCAGTAGCCCGCGAAGGAACCCAAGTAATAGGGGAGTTCAGCGCTGAATTTAAAGCGGGCACAGTTACTGCAATTATTGGGCCAAATGGGTGCGGTAAGAGCACCTTGCTATTGGCGATGGCTGGT
>JBIILF010000043.1:0-6357 GCA_044232785.1 Candidatus Planktophila sp.
GATCTACTAAACGATTTGAGTAACCCCATTCGTTGTCATACCAACCAACAACCTTTACTTGGTTACCGATTACCTTAGTAAGACCTGAATCGAAAATACATGATGAAGGATCTGTGACGATATCTGAAGAAACAATTGGATCTTCGGTGTAGGTCAAGTAACCCTTAAGTGCGCCATTAGCTGCTGCCTTCATAGCGGCATTGATCTCAGCTGCAGTAGCTTCCTTAGCAAGTTCAACAGTTAGGTCTGTTGCTGAACCAGTTGGAACTGGAACGCGCATTGCATAACCATCGAGTTTGCCCTTTAGCTCTGGCAATACCAAAGAAATTGCCTTTGCAGCACCAGTAGATGTTGGGATCATGTTGGTTGCTGCTGCACGTGAACGACGAAGATCCTTATGTGGGAAATCGAGAATAACTTGGTCATTTGTGTATGCGTGAATTGTGGTCATTAAACCCTTAACGATTCCCCAGTTGTCATTAAGCACCTTCGCCATTGGCGCAAGGCAGTTAGTGGTACATGAAGCGTTAGAAATAATGTGATGATTTGCGCCATCATATTTCTCGTGGTTTACACCCATCACGATTGTGATGTCTTCATCAGTTGCAGGTGCTGAAATAATTACCTTCTTGGCACCAGCTGTGATGTGCTTTCCAGCATCGGCAGCCTTTGTGAAAATACCAGTTGATTCAACAACAACAGTTGCGCCAACTGCAGCCCATGGAAGATTAGCTGGATCGCGCTCTGCGAAAACTTTAATGGTCTTGCCACCAACTGTGATGGTGTCTTCGGTATGTGAAACTTCTAGACCCAGGCGACCCAAGATTGAGTCATACTTTAAAAGGTGGGCCAAAGTTGCATTGTCGGTTAGATCATTGATACCGACGATATTGATATTTGGATTAGTTAGTGCGGCGCGGAAAAAGTTACGTCCGATTCGGCCAAAACCATTGATTCCAACATTAATCACAGTAAACCTCGCTTCTAGTGCGTGAAATCTTCAGATCTGAAGACATTTATTAACTCACCACAGCGCTGGGGTACGCCCTAACCCTATCAAAAAGGTTTACTACTACTTAGTTACTTAGGCTGTGATAGGCCTCGCAGGCACGCTCAGATAAATGAATACTGGATTAATTAAGCAGATCAGGTGAAAGTCCGGCCTCGGTATCCGGAATTCCCAGATCTGAAGCGCGTTTATCAGCCATTGCTAGCAAGCGGCGAATTCGCCCCGCGATTGCATCCTTAGTCATTGGCGGCACAGCAAGTGAACCCAATTCTTCGAGGCTGGCTTGACCATGTTGAATACGTAGTTCGCCAGCTTCTTTTAAATGATCTGGAATCTCTGGGCCCAGAATTTCCATAGCTCTGGCAACACGAGCAGATGCTGCAACAGCAGCCCGTGCCGAGCGACGCAAATTTGCATCATCAAAGTTAGCTAAGCGATTTGCAGTTGCCCGAACTTCGCGACGCATGCGACGTTCTTCCCAGGCAAGCACAGATTCGTGAGCACCTAAGCGAGTTAGCAGAACACCAATTGCATCGCCATCGCGAATAACTACGCGATCAACGCCGCGCACTTCGCGAGCTTTTGCCACGATACCCAAACGACGTGCAGCGCCTACTAGTGCAAGTGCGGCTTCAGGTCCTGGGCAAGTAATTTCTAAGGAAGAAGAACGACCAGGTTCGGTTAACGAACCATGCGCAATAAATGCACCACGCCAAGCAGCTTCGGCATCGCAGATTGCGGCAGATACAACTTGCGGAGGCAAGCCACGAACCGGGCGACCATTGGCATCAACTAATCCGGTTTGGCGAGCAAGTGCATCACCATCGGAGTTAACGCGCACCACATAACGAGAGCCTTTGCGAATACCACTTGATGAAAGAACGGCCAGGTCTGATTCATGGCCATAAATATCAGAAATATCTTTACGCAAGCGACGGGCGCTTTGCGCTGTATCTAATTCAACTTCAACCACAATCTTTCCAGCTGCGATATGAAGGCCGCCTGCAAAACGAAGCAGCGAAGAGACTTCGGCTTTACGGCAGCATGGTTTAGTAATTGAGAGTCTGGTGAGTTCATCTTTCACCGATGCGGTCATTGCCATGGCGTTATCCAACCAGTCTTTGCTCGATGATGTGGGCCAAAACTGGGGTCAATTTTCGGAGATCATGGGCAGAACTACCTGGCCCCTGTGATAATTCCGCGGAAATTAGCTCACCGCCCATTGATTTAACAAGTTTTTCCAAACTCAAGTGGTCGGAAATCACATCAGAATCAGCAACTACATAGTCGACTTTTAGATCTGGCGCATATTTAAGCAAAAGTTCCAGGTGTTCTTCGGCCGAGTACCCCGCATATTCATCACCCGTTGTATGAACACTGGCATCAAGATTTAGTAGTACAACTTTCTTCGCTTTGGATTTAACTATCGCATCTCGCTGTGCTGGTACTAACAAATGTGGCAGCACACTAGAAATCCAGGAACCAGGCCCAATTGTGATTACATCCGCAGCACTTATCGCAGCAAGAGCTTCACTACGCGCTGCTGGATTTTCCGGAATTATCCGCAGCGATTCGAGTTTTCCTTTTGCAGTTGCTACTTCTACTTGGCCGCGAACATTTATCCGGCCGATAGATGAAGTAAAAGTTGCTTCAATTTCAAGTGGCACTGCTGCCATTGGCAATACTCGGCCAACCACTTTCAGCAGCGCACCAACTCGATCTAAACCCGCAACGGGATCTTCGTCGCGATCCCAGAGAGCTGCTAATAGAAGATTTCCGACCGCATGTCCATCGAGTGCGCCATCGCTAGTAAATCGATATTGCATGATGTCGGCCCAACTGCGACCCCATTCATCATCGGCGCATAAAGCAGCAAGTGCCATGCGCAAATCACCAGGCGGAAAGATTTCAAATTCCTGACGCAAGCGACCGCTAGAACCGCCGTTATCTGCCACCGTAACGATGGCGGTAATTTGATCGGTAATCGCTCTTAGTGAAGCTAAGGTCGCTGCTAAACCATGACCGCCGCCTAGTGCGACAACCCGCGCTGAACTCATTCGCGTCCGAGGTCTCGATGCACTGCATGAGCCGATATTGCTAATTCTGATCCTGATGCGCTCAATTGTTTAGCAATTTCGGTAGAGATCGCAACGCTACGGTGCTTGCCGCCAGTGCAACCAATGGCAACTGTTAAATATTTCTTGCCTTCGCGAATAAAGCCTGGCAACATGTCTTGAATTAGTTTTACATAGTCACCAACAAATTCCGTGACTCCCTCATTCTCAAATACCCGATCACTAACTGCCTTATCTAAACCAGTGAGCGGACGAAGTTCTGGTACCCAATGTGGATTTGGAATAAAACGACAATCTAAAACTAAGTCAGCATCTACCGGAATTCCATACTTGTAACCGAAGCTCAAAATATTGAGACGAACCCCATCGATCATGCCTTCAGCGAAAATCTCACTGGTGCGTTTTGCCAATTGGTGAACATTTAAATTGGAGGTATCAATGACTACATCGGCACTTTCGCGAAGTTCGTGCAATTTCGCGCGTTCGCGATCGATGCCATCTGAAATGCGATCGCTACCTTGTAGTGGATGCGGACGACGAGTGCTTTCAAATCGCGCCACCAGTGATTGATCTGATGCATCCAGAAATAGCAAGCGATATTGAATTCCGGCTTTCTTTAAATTATTTAGCGCTGAATTCAGATCATCGAAGAATTTTCCACCACGCACATCAACTACAACTGCAAGCGCTGGTAGTTCGCTATCGCTGGATTGCTGGGCCAGGGCCGGCAGCAAGGCAGGTGGCAAGTTATCTACTACATACCAACCTAAATCTTCGAGTGAATGGGCGACGGTAGATCGACCAGCACCTGACATGCCGGTCATAATCAATAGTTCGTTGCGCTTCATGCTTCTATCCTGCCTTGCCTGTCAAGTACCAGTGATTTCACCTGTCGTCATATTTACCTGCTCACTCTTGCCGATTTGAGCCAGTGATTGAGCGATAGTTTCGGCCAACTTCTCGCCAATGCCAGGCGTTGTCGCTAGCTCGCTAACTGCCGCCTTACGGATCGCAGTAACGGAGCCGAAGCGCTCTAAAAGAGCTGCCCGTCGCGCACTTCCTAGGCCAGGGATTTCATCCAGTAAAGATTCCAACATAACTTTTGATCGCCTTGATCGGTGGAAAGTAATCGCAAACCTATGTGCTTCATCGCGAATTCGTTGCAATAAATAAAGTCCTTCGCTATTTCGCGGAAAAATTAGTGGATCTGAATTATTAGGAAGCCAGACTTCTTCTAGCCTTTTGGCCAAACCACACAGCGCAATATCAGTAATTCCTAATTCGTTCAGCGCTCTTTGAGCTGCGCTCACTTGGGGCTTGCCGCCATCAACCACAATTAGTGCAGGCGGATACGCAAACTTACTTATGCGCCCGCCAGTTTCCGAAACTTCAGCTAAGTCCACATTCCGATCATCGAGCATTCGTTTAAGACGACGGGTGATTACTTGGTGCATCGCCCGAGTGTCATCCCAACCTTCACTAGTGTCGATTATGAATCGGCGGTACTCAGATTTCTTTGGCATGCCATCTTCGAATACCACCATAGATGCCACTACTGAAGTACCAGAAATATTTGAGATATCGAAACATTCAATCCGAAGTGGCGTGCGTTTAAGGCCTAACATTTCTTCAATTTCAGTAAGTGCTTTTCCAGAAACTGCTGCATCGGTTGCGCGCTTGCTCACATATTGAATCAGTGAATACTGGGCATTTCGTTTCACAGTATCTAGAAGTTCGACTTTATCTCCGCGTTGCGGCACCTTTATCTCGACCTTTGAACCACTAACATCGCTAAGCCACTGTTCAAGTTCGAGAAGGTTTTCTGGTTGCGAGTTGAGATAGATATTGCGCGGGATTGAGATCGAACCATTTCCATAGATTGAATAAAGCAGCGAGGTAAAGACATCTTGACCTTCTAGCGCCATCTCTTGATCCACAATCCATGAGCGAGAACCCTTAATCGAGCCCCGTTGCATTGAGAAAATTGAGCCAGCTGAATGAAAACCGTCTTGATACAGGGCAATAAAATCGCCATCTAAATCATCTGAGAAATTTCCTTGGGTAGATCTCTGTGCTTTCTCAAAAGACTCAATCTGATCTCTAAGGCTGGCAGCTCGTTCATACTGTTCATTGGCCGAGGCAGATTGCATCTCTTCATGCAGCGCTGGCAGAAGATTCTCCATGCCCGATTCCATAAAGTCATTCAACTTTAGCGCCAAACTTTGATGATCTTCTTTAGAAATCCAACCAACACAAGGGGCTGCGCACTTGCCGATATCCCCCAGTAAGCATTGACGTTTACTTCGTTGTGCCCGATTAAAGTTTGAAGAGGAACAAGATCTGACTGGAAATACTTTAAGCAAAACTTCGAAGGTATTTCGGAGCGCCCAAGCATTTGTATATGGCCCAAAATATTTCAAGCCTGGCCGCTTATCTTTGCGGGTTATAAAGATCATCGGATATTCATCATTTAACGAAATAGCCAAGTACGGGTAAGACTTATCATCCTTGAACTGCACGTTGTATTTCGGTTGATATTGCTTGATCCAACTAAATTCCAGAGCGAGTGCTTCTAGTTCTGTGCTTACGATCGTCCAATCAACTCTGACCGCTTCGTGCACCATGCGATTCGTTTTAGTGGCTAAATTGGCCTGGAAATAATTGCTTAACCGATTCTTAAGATTCTTCGCTTTCCCAACATAGATAACTTTGTCGGCCTTATTAAAAAAGCGATAGACACCAGGGTGCTCGGGGATATTGCTAGGCCGATAACTCTGTGGATCTGCCATTGCAGTTACTTCTTCTGCTTAGTTTTTCGGTTACTCGCCAATACTGCCGCTAAGAAAGTGCCGGTATAACTCGCTTTATTCTTGGCAACTTCCTCAGGAGTTCCTTCGGCAACCAATGTGCCGCCACGGAAGCCACCTTCTGGCCCCATGTCGATCACCCAGTCAGAGGATTTAATAACATCGAGATTATGTTCAATCACAACGACCGTATTGCCGGTATCTACTAAGCGATTTAGCACGCCTAATAACTTATTTACATCTTCAAAGTGCAAACCAGTTGTCGGTTCATCTAGAACATAAATTGTGCGACCAGTTGAGCGGCGCTGCAGCTCAGTTGCTAATTTAACTCGTTGCGCCTCGCCACCTGAAAGAGTCGGCGCTGACTGGCCAAGTCGAACATAGCCAAGCCCCACATCGCAGAGAGTCTTTAGGAAACGAGAGATAGTGGGTACTGATTCAAAGAAGTTATGGGCCTCTTCAATCG
>JBIILF010000044.1:0-6355 GCA_044232785.1 Candidatus Planktophila sp.
GAACTTAATTGTTTTAGGAGTAGCTGCAATCTTGCCAACTTTAACTGGCTCTATCGTTTTAACAACTGTGCCATTAGTTTTTACAATTGCCCGCCCCACTGTCGGTTGCCATAGCGTGCCGCCGTTGGCGATGGCCGCGTACATCTGAGTAAGTTTTAGCGGGGTAACCAAAGTGTCACCTTGGCCAATCGAGAAGTTAACCGCGTCACCGGCTCTAACTTTATTTCCATCTAGACAATTCTCTTTAGCTAGCAATAACAGGAACTGAGTTTGTTGTGACTTGGCCGCTTTTTCGCGGTAGTTGCAGTAGAAATCTTTATTGGCGTCATACCAACTTTGTTTCCAAGCTCTATCAGGCAAGCGGCCGGCAGATTCGGAAGGAAGGTCAACGCCAGTTTTCTGATCGATCTGGAATCCATCTGCTGCCTTAAAGAAGTAATCTTTAGGGTTTTTGATGGGAGATAAGCCACCATCACGTAACCACTCATCAAATGAGATCTGATACCAAACTGTGTCACACGAGATAGCAAGTAATTTCTTAAGTGATGAAGTTCCCTGGGCTTTACTTTCGAAGTTATTGAAAACACGGGTTCCGACTTTTACATTTGCCGGACAGGAATATGACTTTGTTAAGTCATATCCAGCATTTGCCGATGCCATAATTGACACAACTTTGAATGTTGATGCTGGCGCAAAACGACCCTGAATCGGGCGTGACAAAGCGGGAACACCATTTGCTTCGCTAAACATCGCATTCGCTTGCTTTACCGTTAAGCCTTTCTCCCACATATTAGGGTCATATGTTGGATACGAAGCCATAGCAATTACGCGACCGGTTTTAACATCCATTACTACCGCAGCGCCTGAGTCAGCTCGATATCCAGTTGCGCGTGATCTAGCAACGGCTTCTGCTAAAGCTTTTTCGGCAGCAGCTTGAACCCGCACATCAAGGCTAGTAACTAAGTGATCACCTGGAACTGAATTTGTATTTTGACCTTCACTAGTGATTGCCTCTTTACGATCAACAATAACTGTTCGAATTCCTGGAAAGCCACGCAAATAAGAATCATATTGAATCTCAAGTCCGCTCTTACCAATTGATTCACTTCGATAATAAGTCTTCCCATTTACGCCCGCTAAATCAGCATCAGTAAGCGGGCCTACATATCCCAAAACATGCGCTGCATTAACATCGGCGATGCCTGGATAATTACGAATCGCGATCGGTGTTGCGTCAACGCCTGGAAATTCATCAGGACGTTCCACAACTTGCAGAGCAACATCAGTTGCAGCTTCTTTGGTTAATGGAATTGGTTGATACCTAGTACCGGTCCAGCAGCCGGCTCGATTGCCAACTTTAAGTTCACCGCAAAGTCGGGTCTTGCGATATACATCGCTGTACTGAAGTTTTAATAAGCGCGCTAACTTCTTTAATACCGCAACGCCTTTGTCAGATTGTTTATCTAGGGCTAACCGATCAATTGTTACTGCCAAACCAGTACGATTCAGGGCTAGTGGAACTCCTGATGAATCAACGATAAGGCCACGTGTGGCTGGATAAATAGTGTCACGACTTTGAATACTAAGTGCTGCATCTCGGTATTTAGGGCCGGCTGCTACTTGCAAATAAAAGAGGCGGCCAAAGAGCGCCATGAGAAGCGAGATGATCAGAATCTGAATTACCACCATGCTAAGCCGAGTGCGCTGATTCATATACGCATCCGACTATCAAAAGATAAGTCATGTAACCAGGCAACTACTGGCAACATAAGCGGAGTAATCGCCAATGTCCAGATAGAACTTCCAGCTAAAGTGGTGAGGGTTTGCGCAAAACTTGTAGTTTCAATTCCAAGCAGGAAACCTGAGAAGATATATGCAAGCAACACTATTAAGTGCGCAACCGTAACCATGAAGATCAAACTCAATGGATTGCCACGCATATTTTCATCCCCGTAAGAGAAGAAAGCGATTGCATAGCCAATTAAAACTAAAATCAAAGTCCAATGACCAACCGGCCCACTTGTACTTGGTGATAGATCAAGCAAAATTCCAGCCCCAAAACCTACTGCAGCTGCAATCTCAGGTGTACTAAGTGCCGCCCAAACTAAAGTGAGAATCAAGAAGATAGAGAATCCGCCAGCGGGCAAAGTTAATTGATTTACTACAGCTTCTTGCAGGACAAAGAAGGATAGAAAAATTGCGCCAGTTAATCCGAATTGTCTTAAGAACATACTTTAATTACTTGAAGTAGACGGAGTCGGAGTTGGCGTTACAAAAATCGTGACCGTAGGCACTGGGGTTGGAATTGGCGCCGCAGGTACTAAAGAATCTCGAGGATCTGCACTTGGCGCCTTAACTACAACTGAGACGACTCCGAGTGAACCAAAATTTGCGTAATAGCGAACGGTTGCACTTTGAGTTACGGCGCCTGCGGCATTTGAAACTGAAGTAACTCGACCCACTGGCACACCAGGCACAAATGGCCGGCCACTTTTGCTGCCACGAGCTAGTAGAACATCGCCTACTTTAATCGTTGTCTGGTTATCCAAAAGCTGCAAATTCGCGGTACTTGAGCCTAAGCCAGAGAGAATTCCGATTTGTTGAGTACCAGCAATTCGTACCCCAACTTTAAAGGCTGGATCAGTTGCCAACATTACGGTGGCCGAATTAGCAAATACCTCTTTTACTACACCGACTAAACCGTTTCCAGTGATTACGGTCATGTTCTTCTCAATTCCGTTGCCGCTACCTGCATCAATTGTGATTGTGCGGGTAAATGCCAAACTAGAACCTTGTGAAATAACTTTGGCGCTAACTATTTTAAAGCGAGCTGTTCCGGCTAAGTCAAGAATAGATTTGAGTTGCTCAACCTCACCATCTTGATTTTTACGTGAAATCAAGCGCTCGCGCAGTTTCTGATTTTGTTTACGCAGATCTTCAATTTGGTTTCGAGTGCGCCCTAGGTGAGTTACATCGTAAACAAAATTCTTAATTGGCGAAATTACAACGTTACCTGCTCGTTGGAATGGAGCTAGCGCAGTTTGAGTACCACTTCGAAAACCATCAATGACATTAACTCCGCGCAGATCTAAGGTAATTAAAAATAGCGAAGATACAATCAGAATGACTAAGAGCAGACGACCGCGGTTCTCGCCGCCGTTACGCATCTAAGGTTTCCTATCGACGTGGCTCGGAGATTAAGACCTTTTCTAGGGCCTCAAACTCTTCGATGCACTTTCCGGAACCTTCAGCAACTGCATCGAGTGGACGTTCAGCCACATGGATTGGCATGCCTGTCTCTTTGCGAAGACGCTCATCAAGGCCCTTAAGAAGCGCACCGCCACCAGTTAGCACGATGCCGCGATCCATCAAGTCACTTGAAAGTTCAGGTGGGCACTTATCTAGCGTTTGCTTAACTGCGTTAACAATTGCATTCACTGGCTCTTCAAGTGCTTTACGAATTTCAGCAGCTGAAACAACAATCGTCTTTGGTAGACCAGTTGCTAAATCGCGACCACGAATTTCGGCATCTGGCTCGCCTGGAAGTGGATAAGCCGAACCAATCGCCATCTTGATTTCTTCAGCTGTGCGCTCGCCAAGTAGCAATGAGAATTCTTTCTTAACCCAAGTAATAATGGCTTGATCAAGCTCATCGCCACCTACGCGTAGAGATTGGGCCACCACGATGCCGCCAAGTGAAATCACGGCTACTTCGGTTGTGCCGCCACCGATATCGACAACCATGTTGCCAGTTGGTTCGTGAATTGGCAGACCTGCACCAATTGCTGCAGCCATTGGCTCTTCGATGATGTAAACCTTGCGTGCACCTGCTGCGTAACCAGCATCTTTAACAGCGCGCTGTTCAACACCAGTAATACCTGATGGAACGCAAACCACAATACGTGGCTTTGCTAAGAAGCGACGACGGTGAACTTTTTGAATGAAGTAACGCAACATGCGTTCGGTTGTGTCGAAGTCTGCAATAACACCATCTTTTAACGGACGAATCGCAACGATATTGCTCGGGGTACGACCAATCATCTTCTTGGCTTCAAGACCAACAGCTAAAATTCCACCAGTATCTTGGTTGACTGCAACCACACTTGGTTCATTAAGCACAATGCCACGCCCACGCACGTAAACCAAGGTATTTGCAGTACCTAAGTCGACCGCCATATCGCGACCAATAAACGACATTCGATTAGCCATTTTTACTCTCCCCCGTTACCAAAGAAAATCTTGATTTCGCGCGCAGCTGATTCTGGTGAATCAGATCCGTGCACAATGTTTTGGACAACTTTTGTTCCTGCATCGCGTGCTAAGTCACCGCGAATTGTTCCGGGCGCTGCAACCGTTGGATCTGTTACGCCAGCGAGCGAACGGAACCCTTCAATAACGCGATTACCTTCGGCAACCATCGCAACAATTGGACCAGATAACATAAATTCAACCAGCGGTTCGAAAAATGGTTTGCCTTGATGTTCGGCATAATGTTGTTCAAGCAATGCACGATCTGCCTGCAACATTTTTAGCGCAGTAATTGAATAACCCTTTGCTTCGATGCGCGAAATTACTTCGCCAACTAAGGCACGACGAACTCCATCTGGCTTGACCAGGATCAGGGTTTTCTCGATGCTCACGGAGGTGAGTCTATTAGGCATCTGGGGTTTGAGAAGCCAGCAGGGCAGCCCGGGCCGCCTCGCCCTTACGACCGACCAAAATCGCCGCAACCCATAACCCTGTGAAAAGAACGCCAATAATCAGGAATGAATTGACCACCAGGCCAAATCCGAGCATGGCCCCCTGCAACACCCAGCCCAGTACCCAGCCAACTCTGCGCTTTAGTAAACCTGGGGCAAGCAGTAAGGCGATCGAGACTACAGCGCCATAAACCAATGGAGCACCGCTTTGATCTTTCATTGCGATTAAAAGTGCGAATCCGAGTGAGAAGGATTCCATCACCAACACTGCCGAAGCTAATACGCGCATTATTTTTTGTACTTTCCGTTAATTATTGTGCGAGCCTCGCCCACTGTGATTACTGAACCAGTTATCAAAACACCAACTGAATCTTCACTCAACGGGCGCTTGGCATCTTTGATTGCTTGATCGATGGCAAGAGCTAAAGTTTCAATTACGGTAACGCGATCTTTTCCAAATATCTCATTAGCTAATTTCTCAAGATCATTTAGTTTCATTGAGCGAGGTGAAGAATTTGTCGTAACAATAATTTCATTAAAAATTGGTTCTAGTTCCAATAAAATTCCGCGGACATCTTTATCGCCAAAAGCTGCAACGACGCCGATAATTTCATCGAAAGTAAATTCATTTGAAATTGTTGCAGCCAACGCCTTTGCACCATGTGGATTATGAGCGGCATCTAAAAGAATTGTTGGGTCGCGATGAACAACTTCGCATCGACCCGGTGAAGTAACCGCTGCAAAACCCGCTCGAACTGCATCGTGGTCGAGCGCCGTGTCACCGAAGAATGCTTCTACTGCCACAAGCGCAGTTGCCGCATTTGCCGCTTGATGCTTGCCATGTAGCGGCAAGAAAATATCTTCAAAAGTCTCATTTAGACCATTAATTGTGATTAATTGGCCGCCGACAGCTACTGCGCGGCTCGAAAGTGAGTACTCGACGCCTTCGCGAGCGACTTCGATGCCTACTTCGGCTGCTCGACGGAGTAATTCGATAGCGGCTTCATTCTCCTGTTGTGCCAGCACGCCAAAGCCGCCTGCCTTGAGTATTCCACTCTTAGTATGGGCAATCTCGGTCAAGGTGTCGCCCAAATATTCTGTGTGGTCTAAACCGATCGGCATGATCACCGAAACATCGGCATCGATAACATTTGTGGCATCCCATTCGCCACCCATTCCCACTTCGATTACCCCGACATCAATTGGGTGTTCGGCGAATGCCGCAAATGCGAGCGCCGTCATAGCTTCGAAGAAAGAAACTGGGTGTTCAAATTTGGAATCCATTAACTCTAAATAAGGTGAAATATCGTTATAAGAGAAAATTAAATCGGCTGCCGCAATTGGTTGACCATTAATACTGATGCGCTCTAGATAACTTTCTAAATGCGGGCTAGTAAAGCGACCAGTACGAAGGCCCATTTCAAATAGCATCGAATCAATCATTCGTGTTGTGCTGGTCTTACCATTAGTTCCACCAACATGAATCGTTGGATAAGTTAATTGCGGTGACCCTAAAATGTCAGTTAGTGCTGCAATACGTTCAAGTGATGGGGCGATACGAGTTTCGGGCCAACGTGCAAGCAGCGCAGTTTCGATGGCATCGATGCGAACTTTCTCTTCAGGAGTCATACTCATGCTGAAGGCAGTGCCGCGAG
>JBIILF010000001.1:0-21063 GCA_044232785.1 Candidatus Planktophila sp.
CCACTAGTGATGCGCCCCCACACTGTGTAGTACGGGTTCAAAGCTGAATCTTCGTAGACAAAGAAAATTTGGCTGCCATTGGTATTTTTTCCAGAGTTAGCCATCGCTAAAGTGCCGGCTGGATAACCTATTTCTTCAGCTACTGGCAGATTCTCATCTGGAATTCCGGACCAAGGTTTGCGACTAAAAACCGGACCACCTGAGCCTGATGCAGTTGGATCTCCGCACTGTAAAACGTAAAGACCTTGTGTGGTTAGTCGGTGGCAAAGTGTTAAGTTATAAAAACTTTTATTTGCAAGTGTGGCCAGCGCCGTCAAAGTCATTGGTGCTTTTGCGCCAACAGTTTCAACAACAATATTTCCGCAATTAGTTACAAAGGTAAAAGTAGTTGGCAAAACTTTCGCTACTTTTCTTGGTTGAACAATTGAAGGCGCTAAATGTGGCTTCGATGTAGCTTTCTCACAAATTTTTACTGGCTCTTTAGGGGCAGCCGAAACGGCAGGAGCTAATGAAGCCGACAGGCCAATAGCGATTGCGAATACTAAAGTGCGTTTCATAATGGGCTAAGAATACCGACCGTTAACCTAGTCAAGGGGTCACTCCCACTCGATAGTTGCTGGGGGTTTGCTAGTAATATCCAGAGTTACGCGATTGACTTCGCGAACCTCGTTGGTAATGCGTGTGGAAATCTTGGCCAGCACTTCGTAAGGCACCCGAGACCAGTCAGCAGTCATCGCATCTTCGCTGGAAACCGGACGTAAAACGATTGGATGGCCATAAGTACGGCCATCGCCCTGTACGCCAACGCTGCGCACATCAGCAAGCAGTACAACCGGGCACTGCCAAATTTCCCGGTCGAGGCCGGCTGCTTTTAGCTCCTCGCGAGCAATCGCATCAGCTTCACGCAAAATCTCAAGGCGCTCGGCGGTTACTTCACCAATAATCCGAATTCCGAGTCCAGGTCCGGGGAAAGGCTGCCGCCAAATAATCGCTTCGGGTAAACCAAGTTGCAAACCAACTTGGCGAACTTCATCTTTAAATAGAGTCCGTAGCGGTTCGATCAATTTAAATTTCAAGTCATCAGGCAAGCCGCCAACATTGTGGTGAGATTTAATATTTGCAGTACCTTCGCCGCCGCCTGATTCAACTACATCTGGATAAAGCGTGCCCTGTACCAAGAATTCAACATCTCCCCCAGCTGCGATATCGCGTGCTGCTACTTCAAAGGAGCGGATAAATTCGCGGCCAATAATTTTTCGTTTAGTTTCGGGATCAGTTACACCAGCAAGTGCGTTCATGAATTGATCAACTGCATCAACTACGACGAGTGAAACCCCGGTCGCGGCAACGAAGTCGCGTTCGACTTGTTCAGCTTCACCTTTACGTAGCAAACCATGATTTACAAATACACAAGTTAATTGATTGCCAACTGCTTGCTGAATAATCGCTGCAGCAACTGCTGAATCTACGCCCCCAGATAACCCACAAATTACTCGCTTCTCACCAATGGTCTTCTTTGCTTTAGCGATTTCAGTGGCGGCAATATTTTCAGAAGTCCATGATGGTTCGCAACCAGCAATTTCAATTAACCAACGTTTTAGAATTACTTGTCCTTGCTCAGAGTGCAAAACCTCAGGGTGGAACTGCACTCCCGCTAACTTTCCATCGCTACTTTCAAAAGCCGCAATTGGCGTATCGGCAGTCACGGCGCAGACGGTAAAACCAGCTGGCGCAGTTGTAACTGCATCGCCATGGCTCATCCAAACATTTTGCTTAACTGGAAGTCCGGCGAATAATTTTGCACTTGTCGTGGCGGTAATTTCGGTGCGGCCAAATTCAGATTTTCCAGTTTGGCTAACTACTCCGCCAAGAGCCGCGGCCATTGCTTGGAAGCCATAACAAATGCCAAAAACTGGGATACCTAATTGCAGAATGCTTTCATCGAACTTAGGTGCGCCAGGTGCGTAAACACTTGATGGGCCACCCGACAAAACAATTGCCGCAGGTGCTTTAGCAGTAACTTGGGCAGCAGAAATAGATGAAGGCACGATCTCGGAGAAAACGTTTGCTTCGCGAACTCGACGCGCAATTAACTGCGCATATTGCGCACCAAAATCAAGAACTAGTACTGAATTAGCCACGGTTGATAAGAACCTCGACGCGCTGGAATTCCTTTACATCGGAATATCCGCAAGTTGCCATTGCGCGGCGAAGAGCGCCAAATAAGTTCATGGAGCCATCAGAAGTATGTGATGGGCCGAGCAAAATTTCTTCAAGTGTGCCAACAGTGCCGACTGCAACACGTTCGCCGCGAGGCAGAACTGCATGGTGAGCTTCAGGACCCCAGTGCCAACCTAAGCCAGGTGCTTCAGTTGCTTTAGCAAGTGGTGAACCCATCATTACAGCATCAGCACCCATTGCAATTGCTTTCGCAATGTCGCCACTTCGGCCAACGCCACCATCGGCGATTACATGCACGTATCGGCCGCCAGATTCATCGAGATACTCGCGACGAGCTGCAGCAACTTCGGCAACAGCCGAAGCCATGGGAACTTGAATTCCTAATACTTTGCGAGTGGTGTGTGCAGCGCCGCCGCCAAAACCAACTAATACGCCAGCTGCGCCTGCGCGCATCAAGTGCAACGCACCTGTTGCGGTTGCAACGCCACCAACAATTACTGGCACGTCAAGTTCGTAAATAAACTTCTTTAGATTCAAAGCGTCATCACTAGCTGCCACATGTTCAGCGCTAACTGTGGTTCCACGAATAACGAAAATATCAACACCTGCATCTACAACTGCTTTATGTAATTCGGCAGTGCGTTGTGGTGAAAGTGAAGCCGCAACAGTTACGCCAGCATCACGAATCTGTTTAATTCGCTCTTTGATCAGCGCTGGCTGAATTGGGGCGCTATAAAGTTCTTGCATACGACGGGTGGCTTGCGCATCAGGCATTGATGCAATCTCGCCAAGTTGAATACGAGGATCTTCGTATCGGGTCCAGAGACCTTCTAGATTTAGAACGCCTAAGCCACCTAGTTTGCCGATAGCGATTGCGGTCTGCGGTGAAACCACTGAATCCATAGGGGCTGCCAACATCGGCAGGTCAAACTTGTAAGCATCGATCTGCCATGAAGTTGAAACATCTTCAGGGTCGCGAGTACGACGCGAAGGCACAATCGCAATATCGTCAAAAGAGTAAGCCTGACGGGCACGTTTTCCTGGCGCTATTTCAATTTCGAACATTTAACTAGCCCTAGCCTTTCTTCGAATAGTTAGGGGCATCTGCCACGTGCATAACATCGTGTGGGTGGCTTTCTTGCAGGCCAGCTGCCGTAATTTGAATCAAACGACCATCGCGGCGCAATGTTTCGATATCAGGAGCACCGGCATAACCCATGCCAGAACGTAGCCCGCCAACTAATTGATGAACTACTTCGGCAACCGTGCCACGATATAAAACTTTTCCTTCGATACCTTCAGGAACTAATTTATCTTCTGATAAAACATCATCTTGCATATATCGATCTTTCGAATATGACTTCTGCTCGCCGCGAGATTGCATTGCACCGAGTGAACCCATTCCGCGATAGCCCTTATATTTGCGGCCATCAATTTCAATTAATTCACCTGGTGATTCTTCGCAGCCCGCAAGTAATGAACCGAGCATCACCGAGTTTGCACCAGCGACTAGCGCTTTAACAATGTCACCAGAATATTGCAGACCACCATCGGCGATCAATGGAATACCAGCTTTGCCACATGCCTTGGCAGCTTCCATGATGGCGGTAATTTGTGGAACACCAACGCCGGCAACAATGCGAGTAGTACAGATAGAACCTGGACCAACACCAACTTTTACAGCATCGGCGCCAGCATTAATCAAAGCTTGTGCACCTGCACGAGTCGCAACATTGCCGCCGATAACCTCAGTGGTTGGCGAAAATTTCTTAATGCGAGCTATTGCATCGAGTACTGCGCGATGATGACCATGAGCGGTGTCGACAACGACAACATCAACACCTGCTTCAATCAGTGCTTGTGCACGTGCAAAACCATCGTCACCAACACCAACTGCAGCGCCAACAATGCCAACGTTCTTAACTAATTTAACGTGGGTAACTTGATCGGCAATTGGCAAATTACGGTGAATGATGCCGATGCCGCCTGCTTTAGCCATGGCGATCGCTAATTGCGATTCAGTTACGGTATCCATCGCTGAGGAAATCAGCGGAACTGCTAATGAAATATTTTGAGTTAGTTGGGTTGAAGTTTCGACTTCAGATGGCACAACTTCAGAGGCATCAGGCAGCAAGAGCACATCGTCATAAGTCAGGCCCATCATTGCGATCTTGTCATCGCTCATTTCGGCCCCCGCTATCTCGCTATAAGTGGCAAAGTCTAACCGCTCTTTTAGGCTCCGATTGCCTGCGTAATTTCCTCACATGCACGCTGTAAATCAGCCGCAACGGTCACTTCGCTACATTGTTTTGGATTCCAGCCCGGCCCGCCCAGAATAATTTTGGGGGCAGGGCGGACATCTGGCAGTTCTTTGAAAAATATTGGGTCGCCATTTTCAGCCAATTGCGCCCATAGAAATAGCGCTGGTGGTGCTGACTTGTTAACTATTCCGCAGAGGGCAGAGAGCGGGGTGCGAGCACCTAAGAAATTACTGGAAATTTCTCGTTCGGCTAAAGCGGCAGCTAGCGCATGTAAAGCTAACGAATGAAGCTCTTCGCCGACACACGCTAATAAAACTGGACGGGCATTAACTGCTTCAAATTCTTCGGGCACTGCTTCGCGCAGAACCATTTTAATAATTTCACTCAACATATGCTCGATCTCAATACCTTCACCAGTTATTGCCCAGTCATTACCGACGTTAATTAATACCGGCACGATAACGTTCTGCCAGCAGTTAATTACGCCGTTTTTCATCAAATCTTGGCGCAGCGCATGCAGCACAAAATCACGGTCGAGTGATTCAGCTGCGCGGCATATTGCAGCAACTAATTCTTCAGCGATCACAATTTCAGTTACTAGCTCTGGAATTGAGATCTCACCTTGATGAGCTTTAGCTCGAATCGCTGCATCACTTGGTGCGACACCAGTTGTAATCAATCGGCGCATTGTTATTAATCTGGCAACATCTGCCCGCGAATATCTGCGATGGCTGCCTTCAACATGTTCGGTTGGCCCTAGGCCGTACCGGCGATCCCAGGTCCGAAGTGTTGCTGGGGCTACGCCAATCTGGCGGGCTAAAGCAGCGACGGTCAGGGGTTGATCCATGCCCCAATCTTGGGGGGTAGGTGAGATTCGTGCCACCTGAGCACGCTCAAAGAGGCGCGATATCCAGAATGGGGGTGTTAGATACTTGAACAACCTATGAAGCGGTTGTATGGTTCAACCCAGCAAGTAATTAATGAGTTAGGGGTCAAAATGAGCGAAGTTTCTCGTCTCCCGAAACCAGTTGTCGAAAACTGGGATTGGCAGCAAAGCGGTGCTTGTCGCGAACTGCCCTCTGAAATGTTTTTCCACCCTGATGGCGAACGTGGTCCACGTCGTCGTAATCGTGAAAATGCTGCCAAGGCTATTTGCGGTAGCTGCCCAGTACTTGATGCTTGTCGCAAACATGCGCTCGCAGTGCAAGAGCCATATGGAATTTGGGGCGGTATGTCAGAGGATGACCGCTTAGCAATTCTTGATCGAATCGGAGCAGTTGCGCTATCGAGTGCCAGTTAAATATTTATTAAGCCCCGAAAATAAAAAACCCGCCGAATCTTCGGCGGGTTTTTTATTTTGTAAACAACTTAGTGCGAATGTCCACCAGGTCCATGTGAATGACCGTGGCCACCAGCAGACTCAGGTGCTTCATCAGCTGGACGCTCATAAACAACTGCTTCAGTTGTAATAAACATCGCCGCGATTGATGCCGCATTTGCAAGTGCTGAACGAGTTACCTTAACTGGATCGATCACACCGTCTTTAGCTAAGTCGCCGTAAACATCAGTTGCTGCGTTGAAACCTTCGTTAGCTTTCATTGCACGAACTTTTGCTACAACCACGTAACCTTCAAGACCGGCATTCTCAGCGATCCAACGAAGTGGCTCGTCGCAAGCTTTGCGAACTAAGCGAACACCAACAGCCTTATCACCTTCGAAGCCAAGATCGCCTTCGAGAGCATCGGCTGCATGTACTAGTGCTGCGCCGCCGCCAACCACGATGCCTTCTTCAACTGCGGCACGGGTTGCAGAGATCGCATCTTCTAGACGGTGCTTCTTCTCTTTTAATTCAACTTCGGTATGTGCGCCAACTTTGATTACGCAAACGCCGCCAGCGAGTTTTGCAACACGCTCTTGTAGTTTTTCACGATCCCAGTCAGAGTCAGTATTTTCGATCTCTTTGCGAATTTCAGAAACGCGAGCAGCAACTACGGCCTTATCGCCAGCGCCATCAACGATGGTGGTTGCATCTTTTGAGATAACAACGCGACGAGCGCGACCAAGTGACTCAAGACCAACTTGATCTAGCTTCATGCCAACTTCAGCCGAGATAACTTCGCCACCGGTAAGGATTGCAATGTCTTGCAACATGGCCTTACGACGATCGCCAAAGCCAGGTGCCTTAACTGCAGCAGAAGCGAATACGCCACGCATGCGGTTAACCACGAGGGTAGAAAGTGCTTCACCCTCAACATCTTCAGCGATGATTAATAGCGGCTTTGAGGTCTGAGCAACTTTTTCTAGGATCGGAAGTAGTTCAGCTAAAGCTGAAATCTTTCCGCCTGAGATCAAGACGTAGGCATCCTCAAGGATTGCTTCCATACGATCTTGGTCAGTTACGAAGTATGGCGAAATGTAACCCTTGTCGAATTGCATACCTTCAGTGAACTCAAGTTCAAGACCAGTGGTTGATGCTTCTTCAACAGTGATTACGCCATCTTTGCCAACTTTATCCATCGCTTCAGCAATTAAGTCACCGATATTGCGATCTTGGGCTGAGATAGTTGCTACATCTGCAATCTGCGCCTTATCTTTTACGACAGTTGCATTTGCTTTTAGGGCTGCCGAAATCGCAGCAACAGCAGCTTCGATACCAGCTTTAATATCCATTGGTTGTGCGCCAGCGGCAAGATTGCGCAGGCCTTCTTTAACCATTGCTTGCGCCAACACAGTCGCAGTAGTTGTTCCGTCACCAGCAACATCGTTGGTCTTGGTAGCAACTTCTTTAACTAACTGAGCTCCCATGTTTTCAACTGGATCAGAGAGTTCAATCTCTTTTGCAATTGTTACACCATCGTTAGTGATGGTTGGGGCGCCGAATGCTTTAGAGATAACAACGTTACGACCTTTAGGTCCAAGTGTTACCTTGACGGTGTCAGCCAGAATATTTACACCGCGCTCCATGGCGCGACGGGCTTGTTCGTCAAACTGTAAAGATTTGCCGGCCATTAGTTCTTCTCAATTACAGCGAGAATGTCGCGAGCAGATAGAACTAAATACTCTTCAGCGTTGTACTTAACTTCAGTTCCGCCGTACTTGCTGTAAAGAACAACGTCGCCAACTTTGACATCCATTGGAACGCGAACGCCATCATCAAAGCGACCTGGGCCAACTGCAATAACGGTGCCTTCTTGAGGCTTCTCTTTTGCAGTATCTGGAATTACTAGACCTGATGCGGTAGTTGTCTCGGCTTCATTAGCTTTAACTACGATGCGGTCTTCTAGTGGCTTAATGGTTACGGCCATGATTAGAGCTCCTTTTAAAATCGATTTCATTAGCGCCTGCAATTAGCAGACTCGGGTCTTGAGTGCTAATGCCAAGCCTATGCTGGGCTATTCCAGCGATCAAATCGAGAGCAGCTGCAGAATTAGAGCGAGATCTGGGTTACTGGCAGGCTGGATTGAGCGTCAAAGGCGATCGGGCTAGCTGCTCGGCCAGCGCTGACCATTAGCGAGCCTAGGGCGGCGACCATGGCGCCATTGTCGGTACAAAGGCCTGGGCTCGGGATTCGCAAAGTTATGCCCGCAGCGGCGCATCGCTCAGTTGCCACTTGGCGAAGGCGCGAATTGGCCGCTACCCCACCTGCAATGACCAAGGAATCTATGCCGGTTTTCTTAGCTGCCGCGATTGCTTTGAGCAATAAGACATCAACGATTGCTTCTTGGAATGAGGCCGCCACATCGCCCTTTGCATAATCCGGTGTCGCTTCTAGATATCTAGCAACTGCGGTCTTTAGCCCAGAGAACGAAAATTCGAAAGGTCTAGTTTCCCAATCTTTACTGGTGGTTAAACCGCGCGGGAAATCAATTGCAGATGCGTTACCCGATTTGGCGATTAGATCAATTGCTGGTCCACCAGGAAAACCTAAATCCATAATGCGCGCAATTTTATCGAAAGCTTCACCTGCAGCATCATCCATAGTTTCACCGAGTTTAATTATTTGACCAGTGATGTCATTGACTTGCAGAAGTGAGGAATGGCCGCCGCTAACTAAAAGTGCAATCGTAGGTTCGGCTGGCAAATCATGAGTTAGGTAATCAACGCTGACATGTGCAGCTAAATGATTCACGCCAAAAATTGGTTTATCAATTGCCAGTGCAAGTCCGGCCGCAGCCGAAGTGCCAACTAAAAGCGCACCGACTAGCCCTGGGCCAGCAGTAACTGCAACCGCATCGAGATCGTTAAGTGAAATTTTCGCTCGTGCAATTGCTTCTTTTAGCGCAGGTTGCATAGCTTCAAGATGCGCACGTGAAGCAACTTCGGGAACTACTCCCCCGAAGCGGGCATGCTCTTCTACGCTTGAGGCAATTACATTTGCTAATAACCTACGGCCGCGCACGATTCCGATCGCAGTTTCATCGCAGGAAGTTTCGATTCCTAAAACTAAGGCATCGCTCATGAGAGTTCCTTGCGCATAATTAAGGCATCTAGGCCTAGTCCGTAATAGTTTGCCCGAATCGAGATCTCTTCATAGCGAGCGAATTTATATAGGCGAATGGCTCCGGCATTATCAACATCAACTTCGAGAATTACTTCGGTAGCACCTTTAGCTTTGGCCCAACTCTCAAGTTCTGCCAGCATTGATTGCGCCAACCCTTGGCCACGAAAATCAGGCAGGATCGCGATAGTTAAGAGATCGGCTGGAATACCTGCAGCAACGACCATAATTCCGGCATAACCAATGATCGAGCCATCATTTAGCGCCAGGATAAATTGGCGAGTGCCACCTAAGCCAGCTATCTCTTCTTTGAACTGTGCTTGCGACCAAGGGTATTCAGGAAACAAGGTGCGCTCTAGTGAAGTTAAAACTGGCACATCGAGCGCCGTAGGTTGGCGAAAAGTAATCATTTGCGATCCGCCGTTGCAATTGCATCAGGGCGACGGAGATAAATTGGTTCCGAAAATTCTCCAGTCAGCGAAGCGAAATATTTTGGATTTGGCAACAAATCACTAATCACTTTAATGCCGCGTGCTGCCACAACTGCGGGCAAATCCACCAGCGGGCCTTCAGCACGAACTCCATTGGTATACCGAGCCCAATAAACTTCTTTGCGTCTAGCATCGATAGTGACTATAAAATCTGATTCTTTAACTTGTGCTGCAATTGCATCGAGTGAACAAAACCCACGAACCGGAATACTTCTGGCCCAAGCAAAAGTTTGCGCAAAAGTAATTCCAACTCGCAAGCCGGTATATGGGCCAGGCCCCATGCCAACAAGTACTTCGCTAATGACACGTTCTTTAATTGCGAGTTGTACTAACTCTGGTAGCGCTGGGCCATGTGTCATGGCGCCATCACGCGATTGGCTAAAAAGAACTTCGCCGTTTTCAATAATTACTACTGAGGTTCGAGAAGCTGATGTATCAAGCGCCAAAAGACTCATAGCGAGAAACCAGCCCAACGATCACCAAAAGTTAGAGCACTTACTTGGCGAACTTCCGTGGTGCGATCAATGTTTATCTCTAATCGATCTTCCGAAAGTCGGGCAGATTCAGCGCCACCCCATTCAATCAAGGTGATTGATCCCGCTATATCTAGATCTAAATCGTCAAGATAAAGATTGGGGTTTTCAGAACCAACTAAGCGATATGCATCCACATGAATAAATGGCACAGCTGCCTTATAAACTCGTGAAATTACAAAGGTAGGTGATGTGATTCCTGAAATTCCAAGACCTGCTCCAACACCTTGTGCCAAGACTGTTTTGCCTGCGCCAAGTGAACCGTTTACCAGAATTAGATCACCAGCACGCAAGTTGGCTGAAAGTTTTTCGCCTAACTGATGCATTTCATCAGCGGTAGCAACTGAGATCATTGCTTAAGGATAAAGTAAAAGCAGGGCCAGGATTACCTGGCCCTGCTTTTATTACCCTCGATTTACTGAGAGCGATTTGTTATTTATCGCTGTATGACTTTAACCATGGAGCGCGGATATTCTTATCAACTGAAAGGCTGCCCGCTTTACGAACTGCTGTGAGCATCCGTCCAAAGGCAGGAAGTTTTCCAGTGCTAGAGGCTTCCACCAATGACTTCGCTACCAACAATAATTGTGCTGAAGTGAAGTTACAGTGATTTGTGCCTTGCGCGGCTGGAACGCCCGCTGTGATTGGTGACCCTGCAGCATCAAACGTTGTATAGCTATCTGGAGTTGTATTCCATAGCATCAAAAGTTTGTTTGTAGGTGTCGTGTACGTAGTATTTTTCTTCCATGCCTTCTTAGCAGCAGTCTTTTCAGCTGCATACTGCGCGGCGTAAAGATCAACTAAGCGTTGTGAGGCACCTGCAGGAGTAATTGGATCTGCCATACCAACCATCAACACTGTTGGAACATTGATCTTTCCGGTGTTGACGTGTAGAGCTTGAACCTTTGCAATTGCTGCGGCATTACCAACAGCGCGAGGTGCACCTGGGTTTGCAGCTGATAGAGCTCCCAAGAGAGCGTCGATCACTGTGTTGCCAGAAAGTGCTGCATTAAAGACAACTCGCTCATCTTCAATACGGGCTGAGTAATTAGTCTTTGTATTATCAAAGAATGCACCGCCCACTTGATCTTCAACATCTTGAGTTGCAAGAACAGCAAGTGCTGCAGCATTTGTTCCGTTTTCCAGGATTGCAAGTGCTGGGCTAATTGCAAGTGGGAAGGACAACTTCAACGCACCCTCAGGACCTGAGATTGAATCGAAGTGTGCTGACTGAGTAGGAACACCCGCCATCAAACCAAGTAGCAATAATGCACTTCGTGATGGAATTCCAGCAGCTTGAAGCGCCTTTCCAGTTGCAGATGAAGTATCTGGCCAGGCACCTGTTGCCAAACTTGCTTGCAACTTACCCATAACTGTAAAGACCTTAATTAGATCACCGTATGACTCTGCAACACCTGCAGCTCCTGCTGAGTAGTTTCCGCCCTTGATGGTTGGATCAAAGAGAACTTTGATTCCCCATAGGAAGTCACCAGCCATTGTTAATTGAGGAGTGAGGTTGTCAGCCATACACATTGGAGCCGCAGCTGAAATTAGTTCAGGGTATTTTTCAGCAAGACCTTGAGTAATTACGCCACCAAGTGATGATCCCCATGCAACAACCTTGGTTGTTGTTGGGAACTTCGCTTTGAATGTGCCAATGAGCTCAACGTTTGTCTTGATCGCTGAATCTGGATTCCACCCTTGACGGGCAAAACCTGAACCGACGATTGCAATACCTTGGCTAAAGAAGTACTTAGCAACATCGACATTTCCACCTGGAACTGGCTCTGGAGTATTAGTGATCTTGTATCCACCAATAAGAGGAATCCCGGCAGGAATATCTACGTTGTAGCGGTATCCGTGTGAGTACAAAGCAACAGTTCCGTTAAAGTTTGCTGGAACCTGCATTGCATACGGTGCGCCATCTGATGTAGCACCAACACAAGTTTGGATTGGGCTCTTGCCATCACACGCAGGTGCTGCATTAGCAACTGTTGGTGTTGCGACTAGAACTGTTGTTACGAGTGCTGTTACTGAAAGAAGCGATAGTAATCTTACTTTTTTCATTAGTTAGGTAATCCCTTCGCTGGCATTGCAGGACGCTTGTATGTTGACTTAACAACTGGGCCAGATCCTGAATCGGTCGTGTATGTAACATAAGTACCGCCGATTGGAGCAAGATCACCTGTTGGTGCGTACTTTCCAACCCAATATCCGGTTAGACCAACATGGCTGGTCTTTGAATATCCGACTGGAACCAGAGCAGAGTTTGCAAATGTTGCACCCTTGCTATCGATCGCTGCCATCAATGACTTACGTGTTGGGTTTGTACCTGCAGCCTTAAGGGCTTGCGCAGTCATGAATGCTGTATTCATGCCCAGCAGAACGTTCAGGTCAAATGTTGAATCAGGAAGTGCCTTTTTGTAGATATCTGAGAAGAACTTTACGTACTCATCAGTCATATCTGTTGTAGCTGGAACTGGTGAGAATCCAATTGCGTTATATAGAACGCCTGCTGGAACACCTGTTAGCTTGATTGTGGTTGCATCTCCGCCAACTGAACCAAGCATCCACTGTGGCTTGTAGCTCAATTGTGCTGCAACGCCAAGCATCGCAGATGTTGCGCTAGATACACCGAAGAGAATTACAACGTCAGCTTCTGCAGCCTTAAACTTTGTAATCCAACCTGCTGCAGCTGTTGCTGACTGTGAACCTGATGCATATGGGACCTTAACAGCGAAGTTAACTCCAGCTGTTTTAAATCCGGCAAGAGCATCTGAACCGAAATCGTCATCCTGGTAAAGAAGACCGATCTTCTTACCGTCAAAGTTTTCTTTAATGTACTCACCCATGATCTTTGCTTCCATGATGTAGGAAGGCAAAACCGTGTAAGTAGTTGGGTACTTCTTTTTATCTGCAAATCCACTAAATCCTGTGTTCACAAACAACACTGGAACGCCACGACGGCCTGGGTTAACAGATGAAGCAACTGCCTTTACGTTTGCAGTTCCAAGAGGTGCAATAAGCGCCATGACCTTATCTTTAAGGATAAGTTCGTTGGTCTTTGCAACGGCTTCAGTTGGAACATATCGGTCATCTTTGACAACAAGAGTGATCTTGCGGCCATTGATGCCACCATTTTCATTGAGGTAGTCGAAGTACGCCTTTGCTGCACCTGGAATCTTGTTGTATCCAAGTGATGCAGTACCTGTCATTGGCAGCGTCATTCCAAGTTTGATTGTGGATGACGTGACGCCAACTTCAGCCGCTTGAGCAGGGATAGCTGATGCAGCTAAACCAACCGTGGCCAGTACCGCTGTTGCTACTAGCAACTTACGGCGTTGTAGTGCTTTCATGTGTTTCCTTCCATCGAGGTTTGATACGAGGGTTATTACTGTACTGCTTTTACTACTTTTACTGCTTTGAACTGTTATGTGCTGCTTCGTGCTTTGCTTTGCGAGCGCGATGTTGTTCAACAGGACCATTTGGAACAAACAGAACTGTCAAAATCAACAACCCACTAACAATTAAACCTGGCAAATTTATAGTGACATTCTCAGAGCTACCGAGGCGGTGCGCGACCACATCGGCGATCTCTGGGATTGCTACCAAGCCCAATGAGCCAATAATGACGCCTCCGAGGGTAGTTACGCCAGAGAGAACCGCGCCTGTCAGCAGGGCAAATGAGAGGGAAAGTGGAAATGCGCTCGGGGAAACGGTGCCAATGGTCATCGCAAGCAGGGCTCCAGCCAAGCCTGCGATACCAGAGCTGATTGTGAAGGCTAAGACCTTAGAACGGGCTGTGTTGATTCCTGCCAATTGGGCTGCGACCTCGTTGCCTCGGCCCGCTCGCCAGGAACGGCCATAGGCAGAGTTCAAAATATTTCTGACAGTCCACATAGAAATTAATGCGGCAAGTCCGGCTATCCAGAAAAACCACTTGTACTGGGTGAAATCTTCACCTAACGCAAGTGGCGGCCATCCAACATCAAATGCCAATCCTTGTTCGCCGCCGAGAATTGGGAATTGATTAGCAAGTGATGGAAGTCCGATAGCAAGTGCCAGAGTTGTACCCGCAAGGTATGGACCTGATAACCGTGCAGCTGCTGCGCCTAACAATGTGCCGCCCACTGCTGCAACTAAAACGGCTGCAACAAAACAAAGAATGATCGGAAAATTAAATTCGGTACGAAGCACTGCTGCTGCATACGCTCCGACTGCCATCAGTGCACCATGGCCCAATGAGACCTGGCCTGAATATCCGGTAAGTAAGATTATTGAAGAGATTGCAATTACATAAACTGCAACCGTTGCGCCTTGGTAGACGCGGAGTTCATCAACGATTCCACTAAGAATGACCAGAACTATTCCACCGAGAATGAAAAGTGAAAGATGCGTGCTCTGTTTTTTACTCTTATGCACGGCGACCCACCTTCACGCCAATAATTCCTTGCGGGCGTACAAATAAAACAATCAGCAAAATAACAAATGGCGCGATGAAGAATAGCCCGCTGCTTACATACATCAGCACAAATGAAATTGAGATTCCTAAGAACAAACCGCCTAGAACTGCTCCGAGCAAACTATCGAGTCCGCCAATAACTGCTGCAATAAAGCCTGAGACAAGTAGCAAAGAGAAATCAATTGAATCTGGTGAGAAGTTTCCATTTCCATTTATAGTTTGGAAGAGTCCAGCAACTGCGCCAGCTGCACCAGCTAGCGCCCAACCAAGAGTACGAACTGCATCGACTCTTATGCCTGAGAGACGCGCTATTTCAGGTGCGTGCGCAGATGCTCGTAGGGCTAAGCCAAGGTTTGTCTTTTGGAAAAGGATTGAAAGCAGAATTAACAAAACTACAACCACAGCCAGAACTAAGAGTTTTAATGGCGAGAAGACCAGCGTTGAACCGTTAATAGTGAATCCATTATTTGAAATTGGGGGAACAATTCGTAGATCTTGCCCACCCCAAATCATGCTTATAACTGACCGGATCACGCCGAGTAGTCCGAGCGTCGCGATAATTGGGGCAACACCTGCAATAGGGCCAGATGATGCGTGTTTAACCAATGATCTCATCAGGATCAATTCGACAAGTGCTGCAAAAATCGCTCCACCTATCATGGCAACTGGCAGTGCAATCCAAAATGATCCTAAACGTGAAACTGCTTCGTAACCAAAATAGGTAGATAGAAGTGCCATGCCCGCTTGAGCAAAATTAACTACTCGGGTACTTCGCCACACTAGAACAAAGGCAATAGCCATTAATGAATAGATTGATCCTGCTGTTATTCCAATGAGAAGCGTATTTAATAGTTGCATAGTTAGTACCCCAAATATGCAGCGCGGACTGCAGGGTCTTGGATCAACGCTTGTGCGTGATCGACAGCAACTACTTTTCCTAAATTCAAAACGATTCCGAGGTCTGCAATCTTTAATGCGCCCATTGCATTTTGCTCAACAAGCACAACAGTTAGCCTCATCTGGGTAGTCAAATCTCTGATTGTTTGAAATATTTGCTCAACAACAAGGGGTGCCAAACCTAGTGATGGTTCATCTAACAATAGAAGTTTTGGTTTTGACATAATCGCTCGAGCAATTGCCAACATCTGACGTTCTCCACCTGACAACGTGTCAGATCGCTGAGTTAGGCGTTCGCCTAACCGAGGAAAGATTGTGATGACTTGATCAAGAGAAACTTTCATCTCTTTCTTATCTTTTCGCCAGATGGCACCAAGCTCAAGATTTTCTCTAACTGTTAATTCAGGAATTACAGATTTTCCTTCTGACACATGTGAAATACCCATACGAACTAAATTTTCAGGCTTTTCTCCAGTAATCGCGTTGCCCATCCAGCTAACGGCACCTGAAGTTGGTTTATTCAAGCCTGACAATGCCCGAAGCAAAGTAGTTTTTCCGGCACCGTTCGCTCCAATAATTGCCGCAAGTGTTCCTGTTGGCACGGCCAGTGAAACTTGATTGACCGCACGGATCGCACCATGGTGCACCGTTAAATTTGAGACATTAAGCGACATGATTGCTACCTGTGCCTAAATAAGCGGCCATCACTGCCGGATCTCGACGCACAGTTTCGGCATCACCGCTGGCAATTACTTTGCCAAAGTTAAGAACATAAAGTTTGCTACATACCGACATAACAACATCCATGTGGTGCTCAACAAGTAAGACAGACATATCAACGCTTAAATTCTTAATCAGCGAGTTCATCCACTCAATATCTTGAGATCCCAAACCACCTGCAGGTTCATCCAACATTAAAATTGATGGCTCACTCACTAGAGCGCGCGCTATCGCAACTCGCTTAGTATCTGGATAAGACAATGTGTCTGCCCGGCGATGTGCAATTCCACCGGCATAGACACGTTCTAATGCAACGCGCGACTTGTCTCGGATTCGGTCTTCATCTTTTCTGTTTCTTCCAAAAGCTGCAGATATCAAACCAGTCGATGACAAATGCTGTGCTCCAACCATGACATTTTCCAATACCGTCAAGTCACCAAACAAGCCAACGCCCTGTAGCGTGCGCGCAATTCCTAAATCAACAAGCTCATGAGGTTTCGGAAATTCACTTTTCTTACCATTGAGATGAAACTCGCCAGAATCTGGTGTTACTAATCCACACAGTGCATTAAATAAAGTTGTCTTTCCGGCGCCATTAGGGCCAATTAATCCAACAACTTCGTTTTTGCCAACTTCAAGATAAACATCATCGAGAGCCCGAAGACCGCCAAAAGAGACGTTAACTCTCTCGACGTGCAGAGCTGAATTATTAGTAGACATAAGGTGAGTAGATTCTAGGCACTCGGGGCCCAATTCTCGTGGTTATTTCATAATTGATGCTGTTACTTGCCATACCCCAGTCTTCGGCTGTGAATTCTCCGAGATCGCCGCAATTAAAAATAACTACATAATCACCAGCTTTAGCCGTGGAATCTGAGCCCAGGTCAACTACAAACTGATCCATGGAAATTCGGCCGATGATTGGTGCCCGCTTCCCATTGAAAAATATCCCAGCCGCTTTTGCTACCCGTGGAATTCCATCCGCATAACCCATTGCAACTACACCTAGAACTGTGTCGGCTGAAGTTAACTCTGTTGCGCCATATCCAACCGGTGAATTCACTGGTACTTTTTTTACTAAATGTAATTTGGCTCTTACTTCCATGGCCGCTGATAAGCCGAGCGACTTACTTGAACCTAGGTGTTCAAAGTCTGGCGTTAGCCCATACATAGCAATACCAGTGCGGACTAAATCAAAGCTTGCGCTCTTATTTGTGATGGAAGCAGCCGAGTTAGAAAGATGTTTGATTTTCGGATTTATTCCTACTGCAGCAAGATCTGATATCGCTTGCGTGAAATTTTCTAATTGAATCTGATTCTGTTCGGCGCTAGTTTCATCCGCGCGAGCGAAGTGAGAGAAAACTCCAACTACTTCGACTTTACTTAAATCTTGTTGCAAAAGTTCAGGCCACTCATTTAGAAAACCGCCACGTGTCATGCCAGTATCAACTTCTAGATGGATTCTAGCTTTTTTACCAGTTGCGATAATTTCCTGCAAAATATCTAGCGAAGGAACTGCCAAATCAATGTTGGCAGAAATCGCTGCGACATAATCAGATCCGGGTGGCACTAACCAGCTAAGAATTGGCGAAGTAATGCCAGCATTTCGTAACGCGTGCGCTTCTTCAACAAGTGCGACACCTAACCAACTAGCCCCAGCTTCTAGAGCGGCTTTGGCAACCGGAACTAATCCGTGGCCATAAGCATCGGCTTTAACTACCGCCATTAACTCAGTACCGGCAGCTGCTTTCAACATCTTTATATTTGCAGCGATTGCGCTTAAATCAACAATTGCCTCAGCTCGATTACTCATTAGCGCTCAACAATCACAAAAGCAGAGGCAATACCGGCATCATGTGAGAGCGAGAGATGAACTTCTGCGCCATCAACTAAATCTGCAATTTCCCCGCGGAATAGAAAGGCAGGCTTACCGCTCTCTAAATTAATCACTTCGGCATCATGCCATGGCAAGCCTTTGCCGGCACTAAGCGCTTTCGCGAGTGCTTCTTTTGCCGCAAATCTAGCTGCCAAAGATGCGATTGGCTTAACTTGTTCCGCATCAGTAAAAAGTCGTTCTTTCAGCCCCGGGGTTCGAGTCAAAGCTTCGGCGAATCTAGCTATATCGACTACGTCGATGCCTACGCCGTCAATCATCTGGGACTCTTTCGCGAAGGAATGATTCGGTCAAGTGCTGTGACTGATATCAAGAGCGCTCCCCCAAGAAACACCCCACCTACTAAGTCTGAAAACCAATGTGTGTTGCGGTAGAGCGAAACGCACATAATCGCAGTAGTAAGCGATGAAATAATTGTGATTAATTGTTGTGCGCTTTTTGGTTCATGCCATAGGTATCGGTACACCAAATATGCAAAGAGTCCCCAGACTAGAACAACATTAGAGATATGGCCACTAGGAAAAGACATGCCACCAGAATTTAAGAGATCCATATTTAACCGCGGCTTGGTTCTTCCAATAAATAATTTAAAGACGCCGACCACACCATTAAGAGCCAGCAGCGCTACCAGCGATAAAAACAAAGGCCGAAAAGTGTTGAACTTGCGCCACAAAAATGCTGACAAGATCAAGATTGCAACTGCGCTGAGCCAGCGAAGTCCTAAATCATCGATCCGTCGTAACATGAAATATACCGACGGATCAAAGAGGTGACGATCAGCGGTCGCTATTTTGTCATCAATCGAAATTAGCCAACCTGCAGTCACTACTTGATATGTCACATAGAGATAAGCAGAAGTTGCAAATGCCGCCCATGAAAATGAGCGGCTTAATTCTTCTCGTTGACTTTTCTGCAACTTAGCCATTATTCGACCGTAACCGACTTTGCCAAATTGCGCGGTTGATCTACATCGTTACCGCGCGCGATTGCCATTTCGTATGCAAATACTTGTAGCGGAACCGTTGCTAATACGGGCTGGAAGAGCGCTGGTGCAATTGGAATTCGAATTACGTGTGCAGCTCCAGTTACTTCGGCGCCTTCTTCGGCAATCACAATAACTTGAGCACCACGTGCCTTTACTTCTTGAATGTTACTCAACATTTTTTCATCTAGGGCATGGTCGTGACCAGCCGGCACAATGGCGATAACCGGTGTGCCTTCTTCGATAAGTGCGATCGGCCCATGCTTTAGTTCGCCACCTGCAAAACCTTCGGCATGCATATATGCCAATTCTTTTAGTTTAAGAGCGCCTTCAAGTGCTGCTGGATAGCCAACATTTCTGCCTAAGAATAAAACTGAGGAACTCTGTGCAAAGGTACGAGTGAGAGCGCGCAGAGGTTCAACCGTTTCAAGAATTGATTCTATTTTTGCTGGCAACTCGAGCAATTCGTTATACAAATCGACAACTTCAGCATCACTTAGTTCTTTACGCACTTGCGCTAAGTGCAAACCAATTAGATAAACTGCAACTACTTGAGTTAAAAATGCCTTAGTTGAGGCAACCGCAATCTCTGGGCCGGCATGGGTGTAAAGAACTGCATCTGATTCACGTGGAATTGTTGAGCTATTGGTATTACAGATCGCTAAGACTCGAGCACCAGCTGCTTTAGCGTGGCGCAGCGCCATTAAAGTATCCATGGTCTCGCCTGATTGCGAGATAGCGATAACTAAAGTTTGACCATCAATAATTGGATCGCGATATCGATACTCGCTCGCAATTTCAACTTCAACGCTGATTTTGGCCCATTTCTCAATTGCATACTTTGCAATCATTCCTGCATGGTAGGCAGTGCCACATGCGATGATCACAATCTTTTTTAGCGCGCGAACTTCATCGGCGTTCATCTTTAATTCGTCAAGTTCGATTTGATTATTATCTGTTAAACGACCAATTAAGGTGTCGGCGACCGCTTTAGGTTGCTCAAAGATCTCCTTGAGCATGAAGTGGCTAAAGCCGCCTTTCTGCGCAGCTTCAGCATCCCAGGTAACTAAATACTCTCGCGGTGTTTGCAAGTTGCCTTCGAGATCGGTGATTTCAAAACCAGTAGGAGTAATAACCACAATTTCATCTTGCCCAAGTTCAACTGCTCGTTTGGTGTATTCAATAAATGCGGCAACATCAGAGGCTAGGAAAAATTCATTATCGCCAACCCCAAGTACCAGCGGCGAATTACGGCGTACGCCAACAATTACCCCTGGGTTATCAGCATGCACTGCCAGCAAGGTAAAGGAGCCGCGTAGTGTTTTAACTGCTTCGCGCATTGCCGCTGGTAGATCACCGTTCAATTCTTTACGCAAATCACTTAGTAAGTGAGCTACAGACTCGGTATCAGTATCAGAGTGGAACTTATGTCCTTTAGCCTGTAACTCAGCTTTTAATTGGTTGTAATTTTCGATAATGCCATTATGAATGACCGCTAATTTTCCCTCATTATCAACATGTGGGTGCGCATTATTATCTGTTGGACCGCCATGAGTTGCCCAACGGGTGTGACCAATTCCAGAAGTTGCAGCTGGCAATTTTTCGCCAAGTGAGCTTTCTAAATTACCTAACTTGCCAGCGCGCTTTTCAATAAACAACTTGCCGCTGGTTCCGAGGGCAATGCCAGCTGAGTCATATCCACGGTATTCCAGTCGGCGCAAACCTTCGATTAACGGAGTGATAGCCGAATTAGCACCTGTGTAGCCAACAATTCCGCACATCTGATTACTTCAATTCAGTTTCGACTATTTGCGCAAGCTTTGTGGCGACACTTTGTGCGACCGCATCGCTTTGTGCTTCAACCATAACTCGTACTAATGGTTCTGTACCGGATGCGCGCAGCAGAACTCGACCATGAGCGGCAAGTTCAAGTTCAGCAGCTTTAACTGCTTCAGCAATAGCAGTTGAAGTCGAAAGTCGCTCTTTAGCTACATTCTTAACATTGATTAGAACTTGCGGGAATCGCACCATTACTCGCGATAGCTCCTGCAGCGTTTGGCCAGATCGCTTAACTTCGGCTAATAGCTGTAGCGCAGTAAGTAAGCCATCGCCGGTGTTGGCATAATCGCGCATAATTACATGGC
>JBIILF010000045.1:0-6319 GCA_044232785.1 Candidatus Planktophila sp.
GACGACGCTGCGCAAGATATGCAAGATGCGTTTCGCGAATTAATTAATATTCGCAAAACTTATCTTTCGGATGTGACTAGTAAGTTTTATACCGGCGAAGTTGATTTAGGTACTCAGCGCAAGGATTTAGCTTGGTTTAACTTAACCGGTGAAGAGATGATCGATCATCAATGGCAAAATTCAGAAACTCGAACTCTCTCGGTTTATATTGAAGTCAGCCCCGAGCGCGCTTTGCTTTTGAATTTCAACTCAGATCGCGTAGAACATGAATTTAAATTACCAGCTGGGCATTGGGCAACTGCTTATCGTTGTATTTTCGATGCAGCTAAGGTCACCGCTACATATGAACCAGTAATTTGCCAGCCTGGATCGATGATTAAAGTGCCCGAGCACACAGCGCAAATCTGGCTCGTTACTCGGTAGTACCTGCCGCATCGCATAACATTTAACTTGTGTTAGCAATTATTGCGCCCGGACAAGGTGCTCAAACTCCCGGCATGCTGACCCCTTGGTTAGAAGATAGCGAATCACTTCAGTCGATTTCTCGCTGGTCTGAAATTATTGGTAAAGATTTAGTTGCTCTCGGCACAACTGCAGATGCTGATGAAATTCGAGATACTGCAAATGCGCAACCACTTATTGTTGCAACTGGATTAATTGCGGCTAATTTACTTGGTGTCTCTGCTCCAATTATTTCGGGACACTCAGTTGGCGAAATTACCGCCGCTGCAATTGCAAATGTAATCAGTGAATTTGATGCCATGCGTTTTGTAAATGATCGCGCAGATGCGATGGCAAAAGCGGCGAGTCTAGAAAAGACCGGCATGTCAGCCGTTTTAGGTGGTGATCGCGAAGAAGTTCTTGATGCGATTTTGAAATTAGGATTAGTCGCTGCAAACGACAATGGTGCGGGCCAGATTGTGGCAGCTGGCTTAATTAGCGAACTCTCGCTCTTTGCCGATAATCCCCCAGCTGGTGCTCGTATCCGCCCATTGGCTGTGGCAGGTGCATTTCACACTAGATATATGGCTTCGGCACAAGATGCGCTAGCGAAAAGTGCTGCCACTATTTCGCCAAGTGATCCGACTGGTTCGATAATTTCTAACCGCGATGGCTTTGCTGTGGTCGATGGTGACGAAGTGCTTGAGCGCATAATTAGCCAGGTAGCTAACCCGGTTCGGTGGGATTTATGCATGAAAAGCCTGCAGGAACTTGGCGTAACTGGCGTAATTGAATTAGCGCCAGCTGGAACGCTAGTAGGGTTGTTAAAGCGAGCAACACCTGAAATTGAAACATTTGCTTTTAAATCTCTTGCCGACTTGGCAGCAGCTAAAGAGTTCGCGGGGAAACATAAATGAGTATCAAAGTAAAAGCCGGCAGTAACTCTCGAATTCTTTCAGTTGGCACTTACCGCCCAAAGCGCGTAGTTCCTAACTCGGAAATCGTTGATCGCATTGAATCTAGCGATGAATGGATTCAGCAACGTACTGGAATTCAAGCTCGCCGTTTTGCTGGTGCTGACGAGAGCGTGGTCAGCATGGCGCAAGCCGCCTGCGAAATGGCACTTAAGCGCGCAAACTTAACAATCGCAGATATCGATACCGTAATTCTGGCGACTATCTCATATGAGTTTCAAGCACCTAGCGCTGCAACTGCGCTAATTCAGCAGATGGGAAACCCAAAAGCTGCAGCCTTCGACATCAGTGCGGCATGTGCTGGTTTCTGTTACGGCGTAGCAATGGCTAAAGATTTAATTGCTGGTGGAACTTCTAAAAATGTTTTAGTTGTTGGTTCCGAAAAATTATCAGATTTCACTGACCCAGATGATCGCGCAACTGCATTTATTTTTGCCGACGGTGCTGGCGCAGTTGTGATTGGTCCATCAGCTGATGCTGGAATTGGCCCAGCTATTTGGGGTTCTGATGCTGATTCCCGAGATGCAATTTTATTAAATCCAGCTTGGACCGAATTTAAAAGCGCACCGACAAAAGGTGTGGCAGATCTAGGTTGGCCAAATATTGCTCAACAAGGTCAAGCAGTTTTCCGCTGGGCGGTTTATTCAATGAGCAAAGTTGGCGTGCAAGCACTTGAAGCCGCCGGAATTACTGGTGATCAACTCGCTGCATTTATTCCGCATCAAGCAAACTTCCGCATTATTGAAACTATGGCAAAAGAGATGAAGCTGCCTGCATCTGTCGTGATTGCTGATGACATCAAAACTAATGGCAACACTTCATCGGCATCAATTCCACTTGCAATGGATGCACTGCTTGAGTCACATCCTGAGTTAAGTGGTGGGCTCGCTTTGATTATTGGGTATGGCGCAGGTCTCGTTTATGCGGGACAAGTAGTGCAATTGCCATAATTTTCGCCGCAAAGTGCGCTCATACTCGTAAGTAAGAGCCCTTTTGTTAGACAATTACGCCTTACCGATTTAGACCCGTTTATCGAAAGTGAAGGACATAAAGAAATGGCACTAACCCAAGCAGATGTATTAGCTGGCCTGAAAGAGATCGTTGAAGAAGTTGCCGGTATTCCTGCTGCATCTATCGAACTAGATAAGAATTTCTCAGATGATCTAGAAGTAGATTCACTAAGCATGGTTGAAGTAGTCGTTGCTTGCGAAGAGCGTTTCGGCGTAAAAATTCCTGATGATCAGGTAACTGAACTTAAGACTGTTGGCGATGCAGTTAACTTCATCGTTAAGGCTGCTGCTTAATTCTTTTGGCAGCTTAAAAAAATGTCAGCCCAACGACGCGTAGTCGTAACTGGACTTGGCGCAACAACTCCTATCGGGGGCGATGCGTCAAGTACTTGGGCTGCCTTATTGGCAGGCAAGAGCGGAGTTCGCACTCTTACTGAAGATTGGGCAAATACAATTCCAGTAAATTTCGCCGCCCGCGTGGCTGTTGATCCAAGCGAAGTTATGGAACGCGTAGAACTACGCAAACTCGATCGTTCTGAAGCATTCGCTGTAATCGCATCACGCGAAGCTTGGAAAGATGCTGGTGCACCTGAAGTTGATAACGAGCGATTAGGTGTTGTAATTGCTTCAGGAATTGGTGGCGTAACAACGCTGCTAGACCAATACGATATTTTGAAAGAAAAAGGTGCTCGCTCAGTTAGCCCTTACACAGTGCCGATGTTGATGCCTAATGGCCCAGCCGCACATGTTGGTTTGGAATTTAAAGCCCGCGCTGGAGTTCATACCCCAGTTAGCGCTTGTGCTTCTGGTGCTGAAGCAATTGGTTACGCATTCGAAATGATTCGCAACAATCGCGCTGATGTAATTATTAGCGGCGGAGTTGAAGCAGCTATTCACGCGCTTCCGATGGCTGGTTTTGCTGCGATGAAAGCACTTTCTACTCGTAGCGATGCACCCGAGCGTGCATCAAGGCCATATGACCTTGATCGCGATGGTTTCGTATTGGGCGAAGGTGGCGGAATTCTAATTCTCGAAGAGTATGAGCACGCAAAAGCACGCGGTGCGAAAATTTATTGCGAAATTGCCGGGCAAGGTTTAACTTCAGATGGTTTCCATATTGCGGCGCCGGATCCTGATGGTGGCGGTGTGCAGCGTGCGATTAAATTTGCACTAGCCGATGCTGGAATCTCAACAAAAGATGTAGTGCACTTAAATGCTCATGCCACCTCAACCCCTGCAGGTGACGTTGCTGAAGCTAACGCGCTTCGCTTAGCTCTTGGCTCAGCTGCTGATCACGTTGCGGTATCTGCCACAAAATCAATGACTGGGCACTTACTTGGTGGCGCTGGTGCGATCGAATCAGTATTCCTAGTTAAAGCTATTCAAGACCGCATGGCGCCACCAACAATTAATATTGAAAATCTAGATCCAGCTGTAACAGTTGATGTGGTTCGCGATAAACCTCGCGCACTTCCGGCCGGTGACATTGCAGCGCTAAATGATTCCTTTGGCTTTGGTGGACATAACGTTGTATTAGTTTTTAAGTCAGTTAACTAAAATGACGATCGACGAGCGCGATCCAGAACTACGCATTGCGCGGTTATTAGATAACGGCAAGTACGAATTACTCATCCCCCGCACTGACTGCGGCATGGTTGCTGCAACTGGTGAAATCAAAGGTAACCGCGTGGTTGTTTTCGCTTCAGATGCAACGCTGCAAGGTGGGGCACTTGGTGCAGATGGCGCACATGTAATTGTTGAGGCATACAAATCAGCGATGGGCAGCCAATTGCCGATCATTGGTATCTGGCACAGTGGTGGTGCGCGGCTACGCGATGGCGTTTCATCGCTAAGTGCGTTCGGGGAAGTTTTCCAATCCATGATTACTGCTAGCGGTCGAATTCCACAGTTATCTCTGGTGCTCGGCCCAACTGCAGGTGGCGGTGCTTACGGCCCAGCACTAACAGACATTGTGGTTCTGGCGCCAAATGGCAGAATTTTTGTAACTGGCCCTGATGTTGTTAAGAGCGTTACTGGCGAGAAAATAGATATCGAAAAGCTAGGCGGCCCTGATGCACATCGCAAAAATAGTGGCGTTGCACATGTAATTGCCCGCAGCGAAGATGAAGCTTTCGCTGAGATTCGTGACTTGGCTTCGCTCTTTGCAGATCAAGGTTTATTAAATGTTGAATTAGTTGATGAAGATTTAGCTAAGTATGTCCCGCCTGTAACTAAGCGCGCATATGAAGTACACCCACTTGTAAATGCGATTCTAGATTCCGATGGTGAGCAGTTAGAACTCTTGCCAATGTGGGCCGAAAACATGACGACCGTATTGGGTCGTCTCGGTGGCCGCACGGTTGGGGTATTGGCAAATAATCCGCAGCATTTAGGCGGCGTGCTTGATTCATCGGCTGCCGAAAAAGCTGCGCGATTTGTTCGAACCTGTGATGCCTTTGGCATTCCGCTTATTGTGATTGCCGATGTTCCGGGCTTCTTACCTGGCGCCGGTCAAGAGTGGGAAGGCGCAGTTCGTCGCGGCGCAAAACTTTTGCATGCATTTGGCGAAGCAGTTGTTCCGCGCGTAACACTTATTACCCGTCGTGCATATGGCGGCGCATATGTCGCTATGAATTCGAAATCTCTGGGCGCTACTCGAGTCTTTGCTTGGCCAACTGCTGAAGTATCTGTGATGGGCGCCATTGCTGCAGTTCGCGTGCTTCATCGCCGATTACTAGCTGACATTCCGCAAGAGCAACGCGAGGCAATGGAACTTGAATTAGCCGCTGAACATGAACGAGTTTCCGGCGGCGTAGAGCGGGCCATTGAAATTGGCGCAGTTGATGAAATTGTCGAGCCTGCGCTTACTCGAAGTGCTTTAGCAAAAGCAATTGCCGCGGCGCCTCATCGAAGAGGCAACCACGGCAATATCCCGCTTTAATTACTAGCGATTAATTTGTTTTAAAAGTTACCGAAACAGTTGAAGTAACCGTCTTCTCAATTGTGCCGGTGTCATAAGCGCCATAATCGGCGGTCTGATTTGAATCAAGCGAAGTAACCTGGAATGGCCCACTTCGTACATTTACTACGGCACCGACTGAGCCACCTACAGCTTTAGTAATTGATTCAGCACGAATGCGTGCATCTTTCATTGCCTCGCCAAGTAACTTAGGGCGTAGATCAGAAAGTGTTGAGATGTAGTACTGCGGACCATAATTATTGATTGGCACTCCAGTTTCAAGTAAGTCGCCAATACCTTGGCTCAACTTAGAAACTTTCTGCACATCTTTAGTGCGAATAGTTACATCGCGGCTTGCCCGATAAGAAAGTATGCGGCCAGTTGCATTTCCATTTACATATTCTTCGTTGGCATATGTAGAAACTGCACCAAGCGTAATTTGGTCATTTGTTACTCCGCCGGCAGTTAAATACTTAGATAGCGATGCAACACCATCGGCTACCTTTGAAACTGCAGCCCCAACAGTTGCTGATGATTGCGAAACAGATAAAGTCCAAACCGCTTTATCGGCAGTGGCTTCAACTTTTGCCGAACCAGTAACTGTGATTCCATCACTTGCGCGCGAAGCAAAACCGGCGCCGACTTTCATCAAACCGCCACCAAGTGCGATGGAAAGAATTACGGCGGCCGCAATTAAGACGATGCCTTTATTGCGCTCGATGGATACTTTATTATTTTCTAGGTTTTGGCTCATGCCCTTATTCTACATATTAAATAGGGCTGCCATTAGCAATCAGATCGCTTTAAGTGGAGCCACCTCTCGCTGATCTATCGCCCGCAACGGCTCGAGAACATCTTCCCAAGGTTTGCCCAGAATTCGATTAATAGCATCACGTAATTCATCTTCCTCGAATGAATTACCTAAGGCGTTACTA
>JBIILF010000046.1:0-6281 GCA_044232785.1 Candidatus Planktophila sp.
AAAGTTAGTAAAAAAACTAATTGGAAAGAAAAACTTTAAGAAGATTGAAGTGGATTTACTACCAGGTGAAGCTTTTGTTCTGCATCATCGCGATGGCGAAGTTGTAGCAGTGGACTGGATCGAAGCCCCCAACGTTTGAGTCTTAGCGTTCCATCCAATCCAGCCAGCGTAAAACAATGCCTTCGCGTAGGGCCCAAGGACAAATCTGAATCTGAGTTATATGCAATCTTTCCATCACAGTTCGAGCGACTATCGCACCAGCTGTTATCTGCCTGGCCCGACTAGCCGATACTCCAGGTAGCTCAGCACGAGATTTGTTCGACATCTCACTTAACTTAGGGATCATCATCATTAGAGCGCTTAGCTCTAAAACATTTGGATCACCCTTAAACCAATGTGCACCTAATCGAGCAAGGGTGCGGAAAGTTTTGCTGGTTGCAACAAATTGATCAGCAGCATGTTCAAATATCTCTTCGGGCAATTCGCTAACAACTAATTCACGAACTCTAGATTCTAAATTTTTTATTTCTTTATTTGAGTACGGATCATTTTCTAGATATTCTCGAGTTAGTCGAGCTGCACCAAGAGGTAATGAAATTGTAGATTCTGGATGCTCGTCATCACCCACACCTATTTCAAGTGAGCCACCGCCAATATCAATTACTAAGAGCCGCCCACTTGACCAGCCATACCAACGGCGGGCAGCCAAGAAAGTCATAGTTGCTTCTTCGTCACCGGAAAGAATATTTACTTCGATCTCGAATTCTTTATTTATGGCAGCCAGGATCTGAGTGCCATTTTTCGCATCACGGATAGCTGATGTCGCAAAAGCCAAAATTTCATCGGTCTTAAATTCGCGGGCATGATCTACCGCATCTGAAATTGCTTGGCGCAGGAGCGCAATTCCGTCCTCGGTGATTTCATTAGATTTATTCAGATAATCCGTTAAACGAAGCTCGACCTTTTGATTTGTGGTCGGGCTTGGCCGCGCCCCAGGATGGGCATCGACTACCTGCAGGTGAATGGTGTTTGATCCGAGATCTAGAACACCAAGTCGCATAGGCGCAATCTACAGGCTTTGCAGCCTCGTTCCTCTCTTGATTTCTAGATTTTGGCTTCTCCTGCCATAATTGCGAACCTTGCAGCGATGTAAGTAAAGGCCTCCCTAGCTCAGTGGTAGAGCAACGCACTTGTAATGCGTAGGTCGTCAGTTCAATCCTGACGGGGGGCTCCATTTTTTTATAACGCAGGGCTACAGTTATGAATGTGCCTGACTATGACGTGGTAATTATCGGATCCGGTTTTGGCGGATCAGTTGCTGCGCTTCGCTTAACTGAAAAAGGGTATCGAGTCGCAGTCTTAGAAGCCGGTCGCAGATTTACTGAAAAAGATTACCCAAAAACTTCTTGGCGAATAAGTAAATTTTTGTTTATGCCAAGACTCGGGCTAAATGGAATTCAACGAATTCATGTTTTGCCAGATGTTTTAGTTCTAGCGGGTGCTGGTGTTGGTGGCGGTTCACTCGTGTACGCAAATACTTTGTATCAACCACCCGATAGTTATTTCAATGATAAGCAATGGAATCAAATAACGGACTGGAAGAGCGAACTACTTCCTTGGTATGACCAAGCTTCACGCATGTTAGGTGTAACCGAAAATCCATATTTCTCTCCTTCGGATGCCGCTATGAAAGAAGTAGCTGAAGAAATGGGCGTCGGGCACACATTCCGAATGGCTCCACTGGGAGTTTATTTTGGCACTGCACCAGGTGCCGATGGCGGAGATCCATTCTTTGGTGGCGTTGGCCCGAATCGTGATGGCTGTATGCAATGTGGATCTTGTATGACTGGCTGCAGGTTCAATGCAAAAAACACTTTGCCGAAAAATTATCTGGGGCTGGCCGAAAAAGCTGGCGCTACAGTGTTTCCGCAACATACCGTTGAGAGTTTCACGCAAGAAAGCGATGGTAGTTGGCGGATTGTTGTTCGTAAAAGTTCGGCTTGGTTTGGCCGCAAACGAGTCTTTACTGCAAAAGATTTAGTAGTTGCCGCCGGCACTTACAACACGCAAAAATTGCTACATAAGATGCGTGATACCCAGGCATTGCCAAAACTTTCAAAACAATTGGGTGAACTTTCCCGAACTAATAGTGAGTCACTGGTCGGATCGATTATGCCTAAGGGCGGAACTGACTACAGCCAAGGTTCGGCAATAACATCTTCATTTTTCCCAGAGCCACACACTCACGTAGAGCCAGTTCGATACGGCAAAGGCAGCAATTTAATGGGCATGTTGCAAACAGTCATGACCGACGGATATAAAGCAAAAGATCGTCGTGCTCAATGGTTAAAAGCTGTAATTCGTAAACCAAGTAATTTGATTCGTATCATGGATGTACGTAAGTGGAGCGAGCGAACCGTAATTGCATTAGTTATGCAGAATGTAGATTCTGCAGTTTCTGTTTTTGGAAGGAAAACTATTTTCGGATATCGGTTAACTTCAAGAAATGATCCAACAAAACCAAATGCTACATATATTCCTGCAGCCAATGACGTTGTGCGCCGAATCGCAAAGAATAAAGGTGGAATTGCCGGCGGTCACATTGGTGATCTAATTAATGCGCCGTTTACAGCACATTTTGTAGGTGGTTGTGTAATCGGATCCGATGCCGAACATGGCGTGATTGATCCGTATCATCGAGTTTTTAACTATCCAAGTTTGCATATTGTTGATGGTTCAAGTGTCACCGCAAATTTAGGTGTTAATCCATCATTAACAATTACCGCCCAAGCAGAACGGGCATTTTCAATGTGGCCCAATAAGGGCGAATTAGATGCAAGGCCTTTGCAAAATGCGCCTTACCAACGCGTAAGTGCGATAAAACCACATCAACCATTTGTTCCTGCGGGTGCGGTTGGCGAATTGCGTTGTTAGACTTTCGCACATGAGCGAACCAATTAATCCAGATTTTCAACCTAGTTTTGAAGATCTTTGGCGTGCGAACGAAGAATATTCGAAGAATTTTAAATATAGCGAACTAACAGGTCGGGCAGCGCGTGGATTAGCAATTGTCACCTGCATGGATTCGCGTATTAATCCACTTTCAGTTGTTGGCATGAAATCTGGAGACGCGAAGATTTTACGTAATGCCGGGGCACGCGTGACACAGGACGTACTTCGTACTTTGGTTTTAGCTACCTATTTACTAGGCGTTGATCGCATTTTGGTAATGCCACATACTGATTGTCGAATGGCGCAAGAAGACGAAGAAGTAATTCATGCGATGATTGAAGAAAAACACGGAGTCGATACTCGTTCACTTGAGTTCAATACTGTGGTTGATCAACGAGCTGCACTAAGCCAAGATCTGGCTCGAATTCGAGCATTTCCACTTATCCCAAAAAATGTAGTTGTAAGTGGCGGTATCTATCACGTCGCAACTGGCAGAATTGAACCAATTACAGATTAAGCAGGGTTAATGCGGCGGATAGGTTGTCGCGTTATCGGATAAGACTGGTCGCTTAAAAAACTTTTTATTATTGCAGTTACTACTTCTGGTTTCTCTTTAACTAAACCATGCGAAGTTGCTGGCACGATAGCCAATTGCCCAAGCGGTAGCGCTTCGTAAAGTTCGATTGTGTGCGAATGTTTTACAACATCATCATCGCCAGCCATTACTAGCGTTGGCACGCTAATATCTGCGATATCGGTAATCTTAATATTTGGTTCAACTTTCCAAATCTCATGCATTTTCGCGTTCTTTATTGCGAGCGTTTCTGGAGCATCTGGGGAGATCAATGCGTATTCAGCACGCTCCTCATCGCTGATTCCAGCTGGATCAAATACTGGAAGCTCGACAATCCCAGCAGCGTTGAAGTTAGCGGCTATTGAAACAATTGACTTAACTAAATCTGGGCGCGCTACAGCAACCATAAGTGCAATATTTGCGCCATCGCTATATCCAATTAAATGTACGGGTTCCTTAATAACTTCGGCGATAAAAGCAATTGCTTCATCGCGTTGAAAATCAAAGTGAAAGCTACCGGGTTGATCAGCGCTTCGGCCATGGCCGGCTCGATCGTAGGCATATAAATGAAAGGCACTTTCTAATGGTGCAACCATTACATCGGCAAAAGAATCGGTATTACTTAGCCCGCCGTGCAATAAGAGAACTGGTTCGCCGTTATTTGCCCACTCAAAACTCCAGAGCGGGTTATTTGAGACATTTAAATATTTCATCTGAAAATAATTATTACGCGATATCCATGATGTGGCGATTGCCTCGATCAAAGGTTAAATAATTCCAAGTCCAGTCTGCAATGGTGCCGATTTTATTGCGTCCACCTAACAGGTAGAAGAGATGCAAGAAAATCCAGATAAACCAAGCAGGAACTCCGGTTAGCTGTAGTTTTTTAACTTCGACAACGGCCTTATGGCGACCAATGGTTGCCATTGATCCTTTATCGCGATATCTAAATTTCTCAGCTGGCCTACCTGCGCTGATATTTAATATTTGTTTTGCAGCCCACGCGCCTTGTTGAAGTGCAACTGGTGCAACCATCGGAAGTAGGTTACCTGACTCATCTACCAAGCCTGCGATATCGCCAATCGCCCAAATATTTGGGTAATGGTTAACTTGCAAAGTTTGCGTGGTATCGATTCTTGACTTGATTATTGGCAGATTAAGAATCTCTGCAGTTGGTTCACCACGCACACCTGCGGCCCAAATAGTTACCTCAGATGGAATATCAGCACCATCTTTAATGGAAATTTTTCGAGGAGCAACTTTGGCAACTGCGGTATTGAGAAATACTTCAACGCCCATTTTTTCGAGATCACGTTTTGTCCGAGCTGATAACTTTGGTGAAAATGTTGGTAGCAGTCGTGGCCCAGCTTCAATCAAATTTATCTTAATGTGCTTTGCGGCGTGCTCATGGTCATTCTTCAGCGGCCCGGAAACAAGTTCAGAGAGCGCACCAGCCATTTCGACGCCAGTTGGCCCACCACCAACGACGGTTAGCGAAAGAATTGTTTCATCTTCAAAACGACATAGGTCTTCGAACCGTCGCATAATTTCAGCACGAATATTTATCGCATCGGCAACGCTCTTCATGCCAAGTGCGTGCTCGCTAACGCCTTCGATATTGAAATCTGCAGTTGCCGAGCCAAGTGCAAAAATTAAGTGATCAAATTGCAAAACTTCACTGCTATCAAGTTTGACGGCCTTATTTCGATGATCAATTTCAATTGGTGAACCCATGCGAAACTTAATATCACTTTTGCGCAGCCCGCTACGAATCGGATAAGCCACATGATCTGCCGCTAATCCGGCAGTTGCCACCTGGTAGAGCAAAGGCAGGAAAGTTTGGAAATTATGGCGATCAACCAGGGTCACATCAGCTTTACCGGCTAATTCGCGGGCAGCAGTTAAGCCACCAAAGCCAGCACCTAAAATTACAACCTTAGGTTTGGTCATTCGCCTCCTCCTTTCCAATATTTCGAAACTGCAAAAGTTAATGGTTAAGTCTATTGTTTATCTTATGGAACCGCAGATCCAAGCCCGCAAGTACCTTGTTACAGGCGCTTCTGGCTATGTGGGCGGTCGCTTAGTGCGAAGTTTATTGAATGAAGATTTAGAAGTACGAGTTTTGGTGCGCGATAAAGAGAAAATCAAAGGTCAACCTTGGTTTAACCATGTGGAAATTATTGAAGGTAATGCCAATTCTGAATCAGATTTAGTCGCTGCGCTGACCGGAATTCATACTGCGTTCTATTTATTACACTCAATTAATCTCGGTAAGAATTTTGATGACATCGAAGCGGTTATGGCTCGTGGTTTTGCCAAAGCGGCCGAAGCTGCGGGTATTTCCCAAATAGTTTATTTGGGTGGAATCGCAAATGATAAAAAATCTAGCCAACATTTAGCTTCTCGCGTCCAAACCGGAGCTGAATTAGCATCTGGCTCTGTCCCGGTCTTAGAACTACGCGCAGGAATTATTATTGGCTCGGGTTCAGCATCATTTGAAATGTTGCGCCACTTAACTCATCGGTTGCCGATCATGACTACGCCGAAGTGGGTTTCAAATTTAACTCACCCAATTGCTATTAGAGATGTGCTTTATTACTTACGTGGTGCGGCAGTTCTAGAAGTTCCAGTAGCTAAAGTTTTTGACATCGGTGGCCCAGAGATACTTTCTTATGCTGACATGATGCAAAAGTTTGCCAAACTATCTGGCTTGCCGCGCCGCTGGATAATTAAAGTCCCGGTGTTAACACCAGAG